>NZ_JARESU010000077.1:0-40211 GCF_046027075.1 Paraburkholderia sp. RL18-085-BIA-A
AGTGCGGATGGGTGGGAAACGGCGACGGGGTCCGGTCGATGGTGATGGTGATGCCCCCGCTGCCATCAGCGCCTCGGCTGCCTTCGCTTCGACACCAGCACGCTCAGCCAGGTGGACAGTGAATGAAGCCTTCGTGAACGAATCCTTGATGGGTGGCAGCAACCGGCTTCGTCTTGACCGGGGCCGAAGCTTTCTTCACCAGGCGGCGCCTTCGCCTTTTCCTGGACCGGCGCACACCTTTCTTCGGCCGGCTTTGCTGCAGCTTTCGCGGTTAGGCAGCACGATTGTCGAACCTCGGCGGTTCAATGGCCATGCCCGCCTCCGTGCCCGCCATGACCGCCCCAGTGGCCATGTCCACCACCCCAGTAGCCGAAGCCGAACGACACCGACGGCCCCCACCAGCCGGGCCCGCCATACCACGGGTAGGAGGGATAGTACGCAGGGTAGTAGGCGGGCGCAACGTACATGGGCGCCGGAGAGACATACGCGGGTCCACTCGGCGATGCGGGCGGGATGTTCTGGGCGTCTGAGCCGTTCGACAAGCCGTAGCCTTGAGCAGGGACTTCGTGCTGGGTAGCGACAGCAGGAACGACGGGATAGTATCCGTATGGATAGTAGCCGGGGCCGACGTAGTAGCAGCCGGACAGCGCAAGCAGTGCAAGGGCGCTACCGGCGCGCGCCGTTGCCGGGAAGGGCTTCATGACATGCTCCAGTTTCGTCGCGACGCCGCGATGCGATGCGGCGCGCACTTATGAGCATACTTCAGCGCTGGAATAGAGGGAACGGAGCGTGTATGGCCGGATGCCGGTCTGACCCCAACCGCGATGCCTGAGGAGGAAGCAGAGTTCCAGGCGGCACTTGCCCGATACGAAAAGGCCGCCGCCGGAGCTTGTCCGGAGGGCCGTCTTGTTTCCACTAGAACTGTCCGTCGCCTCTTCCGGCCAATGGGGTCCTTGCCATTCCCTGCATCGGTCAAGGGCTCGCTGTCGCCCTCCGCCTGCACCCTTACGGGGACGGTGAATTGGGCAGCGAACAAATGAAACACACACCTGAGTGCCGCCCGTGCGAACGCGCGAGGCGAGTACGGTAAGGCAGTTGACACGATTTGAACTCGACGGCCGACGAGCAGCCGTCAGAAAGCGGTCCGGCACCCGCGTAAAGCGTTCACGAGCCTCTCTCTCCATCTTTTTCGAGCATCTGACGGATTTTGGCGCCAATGGCTTCAACGGAGAACGGTTTGGCAATCATCTGCATGCGCTCCCCCAGAAATCCGCTTGCTACAGTCGCTACTTCGGCATACCCCGTCATGAAGAGCACCGGCAACGCCGGTCTCTTTGCCCGAGCGGCATCGGCCATCTGGCGGCCATTCATGCCGGGCAGCCCAACATCAGTCACCAGTAAGTCGACTCGTGTCATAGAATCCAGCGCAGCAAGACCGGAACTACCGTCAACCGCTTGATGGACGTTGTAGCCGCTCTGGGTCAACATGTCCGCTAGCAATTGGCGCACAGTGGAGCCGTCTTCGACGACGAGTATGTGCTGCCCCGTGCCGGTTTCGAAATTGGGCTCAGCGCGGGCCGCGGCTATTTCGTTGGTTTCGATAGCGCCGGATTCGGGCAAGTACAGGGTAACGGTCGTCCCGGCACCAACTCGGCTAACGATTGTCACAAAGCCACCGGACTGCCCTGCGAAACCGTAGACCATCGACAGACCGAGCCCGGTGCCCTGGCCGATGGGCTTCGTCGTGAAGAATGGCTCAAAGGCCTGTTTGACGACGTCTGGCGGCATGCCTTCGCCAGTATCCGTGACCGTCACGGCGATATAGTGCCCCGGCTTCATGTCGCGACGCTTGTGGGCATCAAGGCTGTCGACCTGGACGCAAGACGTTTCGATGGTCAGCATGCCGCCGTCGGGCATCGCGTCCTTCGCGTTGATACAAAGGTTGAGCAGTGCGTTTTCCAACTGGTTGGCGTCACACGTGCTTCTGCACTCGACAAGCTCAAGTGCAAAATTGACTTCGATGTGCTCCCCTGTTGTTCGGCGGAGCAGGTCTTCAAGTGACCTGATGCGTTCGTTGACATCGATATTTTCGGGGGCGAGTGGCTGGCGTCGTGAGAAGGCGAGCAGGCGATGAGTCAACGCTGCCGCACGTTGCGCGGACGTCATTGCCATACCGATAAAACGGTCGAGACCGTCCAGCTGGTTCAGCGCCACGCGCCGCTTGATGAGCTCGAGCGGCACCGTTATTCCCTGAAGCAGGTTATTAAAGTCGTGCGCGATACCACCGGTCAACTGTCCGACAGCGTCCATCTTCTGAGCCTGCCTCAGCGTTTCCTCGACAGAGCGCAAGGCCTCCAGTGACTCACGCTCGGCCGTAATGTCACGTCCTGCAACATAGAATTCGGCGCCAGAAACAGACGAGGTCCAGGAAATCCATTTAGTTGCGCCGTCTTTCGTGCGATAGCGGTTCTCGAAGTGACCTGCGAGCGTGCCCGCCTCAATGAGACGCGCGCCGGCGATGGTGCTCCCCACTTCGTCGGAAGCTTCGAACCTCGTTACCTCTGCGCCAGCGACTTCCGCTGGGTGCCACCCGAGGACTTTGGTCCACGCCGGGTTTGCACTCAGCCATCTACCTGTCGCCAGATTACCGACCGCGAGCAAGTCACCTGATTGCGACCAGATGCGGTCACGTTCCTGCGTCCGCGCCGCGATTTGTACTTCTAGCGTCTCGTTAAGCAGGCGCAGCGCATCTTCAACGCGTCGACGCGCGCTGATATCAGTGAACGTGCAAATTGCGCCGCGATGAACGCCACTCGAGATAATCGGGACGACCCGATATTCAACCGGGATGCGTTTTCCGTCGAGGGAAAAGAAATATTCATCTTCAACATGCGCCGGAGTTCCAAATCTGGCGCATGTGAAGATGGGGCAGTCGGCCACGTCATAATGCGCGCCGTCGGGATGCGAATGGTGAATGACGACGTGAAGCTTCTTTCCGATGGCTTCAGTCTCCGAGCCGAATCCCAGCATGCGTACAAAAGTGGCGTTACACATAGTCGTCACGCCATCGCAGTCGAGCGCATAGAAGCCTTCCATAGTCGAATCGAGCAGAAGTTTCAGGTACGCCTGGCTCTCGAGAAGCGCCCGCTCTGCGCGATGACGCTCGGTTACATCAACCGCGACTCCGGGAAATCGCGTCTCAGACCCTTGTTTGTCGAAATATGCGCGGCCGCGCGCGAAAAGCCACCGTTGGCCTTCCGCGGTGGTAAGGCGATACTCTTCAGCAAAATCCTGACCGCTACGGATAGACGCGACGAATGACGCCTCGACCCTGTTGCGGTCGTCTTCGTGTATCGGCTCGAAGTATCTTGAGAGCGATATTCCTTGGGTCGCTTCGCCAGCGGACAATCCGTGCATCTCCGCCAGCTTTTCATCAGTGATGACTTTGTCGGTGGCCGACTTCCACTCCCAGGTGCCAACGTTGCCTGCTGCCTCGAATGCAAAGCGGAGCCGGTCTTCACTGTCTCTAAGGCGCCTTTCGTTCGCGCGGCTAACCGTCACATCGCGGAATATCTTGATGAATCCCGCCGGGATAGTCCCGTCTCCGAGCAGCGGCATCATCTCTCCGCTAGCAAGGAAACGCGTGCCGTCCTTGCGGACATGCCACCGCTCATCGGACCCACGTCCTTGCTCCATGGCCTTGCGCATTTCTGTATCCGGCGCACCTTGCTGAACGTCCTCTGGCGTATAGATGACCGCGAGATTTTGTCCGGTAGCCTCGGCCTTGTTATAGCCAAGAATCAGCTGGGCGCCGTGGTTCCAGCTGGTGACGCGGCCGCGAAGGTCAGTTCCAATGATGGCGTAATCCACAGCGCTATCGAGGATTGTCCTTTGATGAGCTTCGAGCCGCCGCGACTTTTCAGTCGCGCGGCGCAACTCGCCGGCGCTAGCCATTGCATCCGCGGCGGCTTTCCTCAGTTCAATCTGGGCCATGACCTGCCTCGCCATGGTCGCAAGTGTGTGTCGTTGCAATGGGCTGAGGTCACGAACGACGTAATCGAGCACACACAAGGTACCGATAGGCAACCCAGACCGGGTGCGCAGCACCGCGCCCGCATAAAAGCGTAATTTCGGCTCACCCGCCACGAGCGGGTTTGCGCAGAACCTGTCGTCCTGGGTGAGGTCGGGGACGACCAACAAATCCGGTTGCAGCAAAGCGCTGGCGCAGATGGAAACGTCAAGCGGCATTTCGCGCACGCCCAGCCCAATCTCCGCTTTGAACCACTGACGCTGGTCCTCAATCAGATTGATAGCGCAAATGGGGACTTCGCAAATCGATGCTGTGAGCGCCACTACGTCGTCGAAGTCGGCTTCGGTTGGCGTATCCAGAATTCCGAGGTTCCGGAGCGCTTCCAGGCGCGCGGCCTCGTTCCAGGGAAGTTGACTGTTCTTCATGCCGTGCGCAGTAAAAATTGCCGCTGATAGAAAGGTACCGACCTCACGGCCGGTCTAAGCTCAAGCTTAGTGCGGTTGCAACTTGCCGTCGATGGCGTCGAATTCCGGAGGGTCTGGGCTTGCCATCGAGCGGAACAATCTTCGGCTCACGGTATGGTTGTTGCGCCGGATTACTAACCGTTCCGGACGTTTCTGATGCCAACCATTCTCCTAGTGGACAACGAACCAGACATTCTGGCCGCTTTAAGCGTGGCTCTGGAGTGGCGGGGATATAGGGTATTTTTGTCGCAAGACGGCAAGACGGCGCTGGAAAAGGCTGGAAGGACGATGCCGGACCTTATAGTCACAGATTGCAGCATGCCAGTGATGGACGGCATTGAGCTGTGCCGTCATCTCAAGTTATACCCGGCCCTTACGGCAATACCGGTAATTATGGTCTCGGCGCAGACGCAACCTCACTGGATACCAGCCCTCTGGAACGCATTCTTTCTCAAGCCTATAGACCTTGACGCGTTTGAGTCCACTGTGGGGCTATTGATTTTATCGCGGCCTTCGCGTGAAACGCTTCGCCCAGTGTGTTCCGACCGGGCGAAGTCGCGCTGGCACCCCGTATCTTCCGCATTGATATCTTGAGGCTGCTCAGGGTAGTCTCGAGTAGCCGGGCACCCGTGCTCGACCGAATAATCCTCAACGTTCAGGTGGGCAACGCCCCGTCTCGCAGAACTTCGAGCAATCTAGCCGCAGAGAACGGTTTCGGTAAAAATGCGCGGAACGGAAAGTGCGGGCGGTGAAGCAACAGCGGACATCATTACAACGGGAACATCGGCGAGTACGGGCACTCCTTTTAGGGCGCGGACCAAATTCACACCGTCCATCCTGGGCATCATGACGTCCGAGACAACAAAGTCCAGTCGCTCCTGTGCGACGGTGTACATGGCATCCGGGCCGTCGGCTGCAGTCTTAACTCTATAGCCCTTTGTCCCTGACCAGCATCTCAAGCGCACAAAGCAGATTTGTATCATCCTCTACCAGCAAGTCTGGCGTCATATTCGAGCTACCACTTTTTCTCTCGGTTCGAAACTGTTCCGTTGACCTGCGGTCCCACCGCTGCGCATTTGCCCCCGGCACGGTATGCGAATTGCGGTCACAAACATGCGGATTAACGCCGTCCGGTGTTGACCGTTTCGTGCTTGAGGAGACTGCCATGCGAGTTGCGACGAAAGGAGTGTTGATTTCGGTACTTTTAATTGGAATATCGGGTGGCGTCTTCGCCCAAGGGACAGGCGGCGGTGCCGCTGTGGGACAGGGAGGCACAGGAATGAGCAAGCCAAACGCTGGCGGGTCGACCGACACGGTCTCTGGCGCGTCAGGGTCTAATACCGTGGCACCCGCAACGACGAGTTCGCAAAAGAAGATGCATAAGAAGTCCGGAGCCGCCACGCCGGCGTCAGCTACCAACCCAGCTTCAGGCGGAAGCTGAACGATAGAAGATGACCCTGGGCGGCCAAGAGTGTGAAGTCATCGGACGCACTCGGGAGGTGGTGTATCCCACGAAACCTTGACCGCCGTGCCCGACCACTGTCCGAGAGTCCACAGGCGCGGAAGCCCACGCCTGTGGAAACAATTGAGAATACCGAGGCAGTGTCACATCCGCTTAAGCTGAAAGGCGTGTTCGTCTCACGACCGCGTCGCTGCTAGAGGCTATTGCAATCCGCCTTCGTTTGAACGAACACAGCAAGGGCTACTGCGCCATCGCCTCTTCTACGATGGTTCCTTGTGCCAACACCGTCAGCTTTTCATCGGCGGCCTTCTCTTCCTTCAGCGTATCGAGCAACAGCTTCTGGGCAGCAGATTCGCCTAGCTTTTCAGCCAGTGCCGCGAGCGTTCCGTAGGTCGCGATTTCATAATGCTCGACCTTTTGAGCTGCTCCGATAAGCGCGAGGTCGAGGACGGGCCCTTTCTCGATTTCATCAATCTGCTCTCCGCCTTCCTCGACCAGCCCTTCCATCGCGGCGCACTTGATTCGCTTCAGTTTGATACCGCAGGATTCGACTACCTGGTCAATTCTCGCAACCTGTCCGTGCGTTTCTTCCAGATGCTTTTCGAATAGAGCCTTCAATTCTGGACTCGTAGATGCACGCGCCAGTTTCGGGAGCGCTTTGGTCAACTGCTTTTCCGCGCTGTAGACGTCGGACAGCGAGTGGATGAACAGGTCTTTCACAGTCTTTGCGGTCATGATTTGCTCTCACAAGAGGGAGAAAAGGGGAGAAGAGAATGCAGGGGTGCGACAGACAACGTCCCTACAGACACCTGCAGTTGAAACGGTCGAGGCTGCGACATTCGTCCCGCGCAGACAACTACGTCGACGCTATCACCGCGCAACGCCTATTCCCGAATGCTGGACCACCCGAAAAAATATTCGAGGCCTAAGCGTCGTACCGGGAACGCGTCATGCGAAAGAAGGAGGCGGTCTCCCTGCCCATGTGCGGTGCTTTTGCCGCTCCTCGCCAGAACTCATCCTTCTGAGACCTCAGTTGTGAAAGCGGTGCGCGACAGCGTCGCCGCTCTCAGGACTTCCGAATCCCCTTGCCTGGCGCTATCGACGGTGTTCCGTCCTTGCCGGGCTCTGAAAGGAGAACATCATGTTTGTCCATAACAAACGCCTCCAATACACGGTGCGTGTTGCTGCGCCTAATCCCGGGCTCGCAAATCTGCTGCTCGAGCAATTTGGAGGACCACAAGGTGAACTCGGTGCGGCATGCCGATATTTCACTCAGGCTGTGGGCGAAGACGACCCCGGTCGGAAGGACCTCCTGTTCGACATTGCAACGGAAGAACTCAGCCATCTGGAAATCGTGGGCTCTATTGTCGCCATGCTGAACAAGGGCGCAAAGGGGCAACTAGCTGAAGCCGTTGAAAGTGAAGCTGAGCTATATCGCGGCATGACCGGTGGCGGCAACGACTCTCATATCACAGCGCTGCTGTACGGAGGCGGTCCGGCACTCACCAATTCCGCCGGTGTTCCATGGTCGGCGGCCTATGTCGACACCATCGGTGAACCTACCGCAGACCTTCGTTCCAACATCGCGGCGGAAGCGCGGGCCAAGATTGTGTACGAACGGCTGATTAACCTCACGGATGACCCGGGCATCAGGGAAACATTGGGCTTTCTGATGACGCGCGAAATTGCACACCAGAAGTCGTTCGAAAAAGCGCTTCACTCCATCCAGCCGAATTTCCCTCAAGGAAAACTTCCCGGCGTTCCTGAATTTACAAGCGTCTATTACAAAATGTCCGCAAGCGATGGGGCTCCACGAGGCCCGTGGAACGAGGGGCCCGAGTGGGAATTTGTCGATACACCGAAACCGGCAGTTGATGGTGGCGATGGCACGGCAACCGTCAACGTGTCCGCCGGTGACGCCGATGTTCTTCGCGCCATGGCCTCGCGTACGGCGTCGGACACTTCCTCGGACCCGACGACTGGCGCTGACCTCGGTGTGGGAGAGGCTGTGAAGTGACATAGTTGGCGACGCCGGAGGGGCTCCGAGTAGGAGCTCCATACTCCGGATTTACCTCTGATTCGTTGTACTGAGAATATTTTGACCGATGAATGCGGGCTTATTTGTCCGCAGGCACGATGACTGCAAGGGCACCATTGACTTCAAGAATAATGCGCCTACAATGAATTTTGTTGCAACGCAGCAATTGGCCTTTGGCCAGCGACCCGTGCTCCAGACTTCATTTCAGTTTTCGCGCACTCGTCGTCTTCCCTATCTGGAGCATTCATGAGCACACTTATCCCCCAACGTCTGGTAGATGCGCAAAACACCGGTATCCAGCAGCTATTTGCTTTCTCGAGCAGCGCGTTTGATGGCATCGAAAAATTGACCGAGCTGAATCTTCAGGTAGTCAAAGCGACACTCGCTGAAAACCAGGCGCTGATGGCCAAAGCATTGGCCGCGAAACCTGAGGAGCTGATTGCGCTGTCGACGAGCCTCGCGAAGCCCACCGCGGAAAAAATCGCGGCGTACAGCCGCCACGTCTACGAAATTATGTCAGGTGTTCAGATTGCGCTAACTGCAACCGCGCCGTCTCAATACCAGCAACATGTGCGTGACGCGCAGGGATTCGTCGAGAACCTCACGAAGAACGCTTCACTCGGTACGAACATTGTTGAGGCCGAATAGAAGTAGATGTGAGGACCGGTTTTGTCCTGTTGCACGTGGGCCGAGAGCCCGCATGGGACGCTGCATGATTTACGCAATGGCGCAGAGTGATGTTAATCAGCGCCCCGGTTCTATCCCGTACTTTTTTCGGCACTCTTGCCGAGTCTGCTCGCCCCTGACCATTGACGGGGCCTTGTTGGCCGCGTCCCTCGGGGGACTTTTTGTCCGCAGCGCTTACGCACGACTGTTCGTTATGGCAATTTTTGATGGTGCGCGGTGAACCATATATCAGTGCCCAGGAGATTCAATGGAAAGCCTTGAATTAACGCCGCCCCCAGCGATACTTCTCGCGCTGGAACCTCTTCATGCCTTCTCGGATTATTTTGCAGGTCTCGCGCCATTATCCGAGCCATTGCCGCGAGGAGACGGTCATCCTGTTCTCGTTTTTCCAGGTCTTGGTGTCAGCGGATGCGCGACCGAAGGCTTGCGAGAGAGGTTGCGAGAGCTGGACTACGAAGTCCACGACTGGGACCAGGGCGTCAACCAATGGCCCGAGGCCGATTTCGACAGGTTTCTCGACTTACTAAGCGAGCAGCTGAAACAGATATATAGCCGAAATAGTCGCCCCGTTTCGTTAATCGGCTGGAGCCTTGGCGGAGTGTACGCTCGCGAACTCGCGAAAAAGCATCCGGAGTTGGTACGGCAGGCCATCACCCTCGCGACTCCGTTTGCAGACCAGCCCAACTCGACCCATGCCGGTTGGCTTTTCACGCTCCTGAACGGCGGAGTGTCACCGATGGATGAGGTGTTGCTCCGGCGGCTGAGTATCGAGCCTGTGGTCCCTTGCACATCGGTATATTCGCCATCCGATGGCATCGTGGGGTGGGCAGGATGCGTCGGGACCGAGTCCGAGTATCATCAGAACATCGAAGTGGAGAACGTGAGTCACTGGGGTATGCTTCACAATCCGGACGTGCTACGTGTCGTGGCTCGCCTCCTCGCCGAGCATCAACACGGCACTTTGCGCACGTTGCTCGATACCTGCGTGACCAAGTTTTTAGATGCAAAGGCAAAGTCTCCTGGAGACGTTCCGCAGGTCGCGCAATATATCGATGGGGAAAGTACATGAGCAACAAGGTGAAGAGGGAAAGCGCCACAACCGCTCACATTGAAACTGCGTATCTGTTGGAGCTGTCCGTCGGAGCGTCGCATGTAGCCAGCACGCTTTACCCGGCGTCGCGGCAAGCATGTATCGTCGAGCTGACGGGGAATTTTCTGGCAAGGTATGGAAGCACCGACCTGAAAAGCTTTCTGCTGGCATTGGCAGAAAAACTAGATGCACGCGCAAACAGTGAGGGCGCCGCTGCGGTACGACATTACGCAATGTACGGTGCAACGCCTGAGGCCCTCGTCATCCCCGCATCCGCCGTTGCGAAGAAAGCAAGGATGCCGCATACGGCATCAAAGTAATCGTAGCCGGTATAAATCTGCCTCTATGTCCTCTGTCGCGGTTGGGAAGGCCGCGAGGCCAATCGACCGCATGCTAGTCAATGGCTTCGGCGGGAAATGAACCGGCGCTCCGCAAGCTCCTCGTGAGAACGGCGCCTGTCAGCGCCTTGTCACTATCGAAGATAGCGGAGCCGTGTCAGGTTTTTCACCCGTTACCTGTGACGCATCCCTGATGGATGCGGCAATCTCCGAACCGAATAAGAAAACGACGGCTGAGAAATATAGCCACATCATCAGTACGGCCAGAGAGCCTGCCGCACCGAATGAGTTTGCAGTGCCGGCATGGGCAAGATAAAACCCGAAGAGATGCCTCCCAGCCGTGAAGAGCACCGATGCTGTCACACCGCCGATAAGCGCATGACGAAAATGCACCTTTGCATCCGGCAGCCACTTGATAAGGGCAGCAAACCCAATCGCGAGTATTACCAGTCCGAAAACTGATTCACCAACAGCCGCGAGCACGACCAGGCTGGAATCACCAAAAACCGCGTGGCCGGCGTACTGTATGGCCGTGTCCAGCACAAGGGAAACGACCAGCAGGAAGCCCAGACCCATGACCATCCCGAAGGAAATCAGACGCGCGCGTAGCAGGAGCGCTAGTCCAGCGATACCTTTGGGCGACTCTGCGGCAAACACGACATCCAGAGCGGTATTGAGCGACGAAAACGTCGCCGAAGCACCGACGGCCACAAGGGCAACAGATAGCGTAGCGGCAACACCGCTTCCGTTCGCCCTATGCGCATGTCCGACGAGGGTTTGCATTGCGCTCGCAGCGTCGTTGCCAAGAACGCCTTTGACCTGGTCAAAGAGCCGCCCCTTGGCTGCGTCCGGACCGAAGAACCATCCGGCGACAGCAAGGACGATGAGGAGGGTCGGGGCAAGCGAAAATGCGGAAAAGAAGCCGATGCTCGCGCCCATCATTGAGCAGCGGTCTTCCGAGAATTTGCTGATGGCGGTCCGCGCGATGGGCATCAAGGTTAGCTTGCGCGGGACGGCTTGATTTTTTAGTTGACGCAACATACGGAACCTCACGCGCTAAGCCTGTACGGCAGACTGGAAAAGAGAGCTTGGCTAACTGGCCGCTCCTGCTCGACCAACCAGTCAACGGTTTCTGCACATCCTCTCTATCGCGCTATGAGCATTCCGATAACGATGCCGCCGAGCGCCGCAAAGGCGATGGACTTCCATGGACTCTCGTGCGCGAATTCGTCGGTAGATGCGGAGACGGTCCGGTATCCGCTGGATACGGCTGCTTGAGCGCTGGTGAGCGCAGTCTTCACCACGTCGAGCGCCGGTTTGGCAGTTTCGGCCGCCGTTCCAGACTCTGTACTCCCGGAGCGCGCTACCGGAGCTGAAGTACAAGCGACAGGCGGTTGCGCGAGCACGACTGGGCCGTCCGGCGGCCCAGCCTCCGTGAGCGCGGTCGGCGCGTTTTCGTTGCTTTCACTTGTGCCCATGACTGTCTCCATTCATTACTGTCAAAGCCTTCCGCGAACGCTGCCCACTGCGGCCTGTGGTCTAGGTCTCGCACGCGACTCGCGCGACATTTGCCCCAGGACCGCTGCGGCCGTTTCCGGGGTGTCGACACATGTTCTCGCCTGTATGCGATTACTGCGGATTAGGCTGGTCCTCGTCGGCTTCTTCGCCGTCCTCTGACTCAATTCGGGTTGTTCCCCCTGTCGCAGGTGGGTCACTGGCGGGGAAGGTGTCTTCAACCGCCTTGTCGACATCCTCCTCGGACTTGTCACTTGCGGGGTTCTCCTGTTTCGGGCTGGTGGCCATATGAGTCTCCAGTTGGGTGGAATGATTGATACAGCAAGGGACATTCCGCGAACCAGGGTGAGCACAATTTTCACGCGACAGTCTTCGTCTGAGGTCTGCTTGCTTGCCCGCCGCGATGTGAATTTGCCTTGAGCAGAACTGCCTTATGTGCGATGTCGGGTGATGCGCCGGCAGGCATACTCGTTGCGCTTAAGACGTTCTCCACCTAAAACTCCGGAGAACATCATGAGCACATCGGACCCGCAAGACCGCGCATCCAGCGGTGGCGCGCAGATTATTGGAAGGGGCGCGGGCGACGGGCCCGGTCCCGACGTGATGGCCGCGTCGACACTCAAGGGTACGTCGGTGGTTTCATCGGACGGTGGGGAGGTCGGCAAGATTTCGGACATCATGCTCGATGTACGCGCCGGCAAAATCGCATACGCAGTGCTCTCCGAGGGCGGATTTCTCGGAATGGGCACAAGTCTGCACGCTATCCCGTGGAACGCGCTGACGCTCGATACCGACGCGGAATGCTTTCACGTCAGCATCGCCGCACAGCGAATCAAAGACGACCCGGGTTTTGACAAGGACCATTGGCCCTCGATGGCGGATGCCTCGTGGGGACACACAGTTCATCAGTATTACAAGCGCGCCCCCTACTGGGCAGTTGCGAGAGATTTGGGCGACTCAAGCCGCGGGGATATCTGACGGTGTTTCGTGCACGGCCGCGTCTACACGCTAGCTTCGCGGCCGGTTCGTGTGACAGTGCGAGCAGAATGGTTTCCGCCGCCTTCCTGGTTCGCCATTGCATCGGTTCCGGGATACAGCCGACGGGGTACGCGGCCGGACGAGTCGGACTTGTTGCGGCTCATCGGGAACTTCATGCGGTTTCCAGCGCAGCTGGCGCTATGAACAGAGCTGGGAGCGCAACCGGCGATTACGCGTTCCCACGGCCCTAAGCAATGTTGTTCTGGTCCAGTGGTGCCGGGAATTTTCGGTATGGGAAGGCTCATGCTCGTCTCCGGATGTTTTGTATCAGCACAAGTTCCGGCAGCCATTGCGGCGCCGCTACCGGTGCGGCGGTGACAATGAACAGATTCTCCGGACTGGAAGCCTGGCCGGCGGGACTGCTTGTGTGCCGTTCACGCGGCAAAGGTCTTACGTGTCCGTGTGTCTGTCCGTGTGTCTCCGGTCCCTTCCCGTTTCGAGCAGCAGTGCATCAGGACGTCGAGCCTGGCTGGGGCCAAGGCCAACCCTTCTTCTCGTCGGGCGCATCCCACTCCACAGACGGCGCGGCCCCGCCCGACCCCTCGACCGGACTCGCCTCATCTGCGGCATCGTGCGAAGGTTCGTCCGAGACGCTCCTTTTCATCTCGGGAAGCCCGGTCCCAAACCATCCCACCTTCTTCTGCATATAGACGACATACTTCCTCCAGCCGTCAGGGTTGCCATCAAAAAGGTCGTGCTGAACGGTTGACGCAAGCGCATTGCGGTTTAGCCGGGGCTCTAGCAGTTCCTTTGGCCACAGGAAGTACGCGCTGGCGATGCGTTTGGTAAATTCGGTCACCGTCATTCTCGGTGCGACCATCCGGAGGAATTCGAAGGTCTGCAGCGATTCCTGGTCTGCCGCGAGTTGCGCGACCGGCATGTCTGGCTGCCCGGTTTTGTAAAGACAGCTCAAGGCTTCGAGCACGTCGCCGAGGTGAAGGAGCAGCTCCCGTCTATCAAACCGGTCATCCATTGCAGCATCTCCGTGATTGCGCCTTTGGGAATGATAGTAGCCGGTCTCACGCCAGCGGTCAGCGAGCGCGTTGCGCGTCGTTCGCGAACGCGAATGGTCGACCGGCCACGAAAAAGGAGATGGCCCAGTTGAGCGGGCCACCCTGTTCAAACGGTCCAACTATGGGCGCTTATGTTCCTCTTCGGCATACGGTATCCGACCGGCTCCCCGGCGGGACTCAGACAGTCACGCAAAATATCTTACTCGGAAGGCGTGGTTAAGAAAGAATCGGTGCCTCGTCGCGCTGCGAGCATTTCACTGACCCAAATGTGGATGTAGGTGTGAAAGTGGGTCGTATTCGTCAGGCCGGCACCTGCCGCGGTGTTGTGCCGTCCAGGATGCGGAGCTTGTCCGCCGTATCGGGAACGTTGTGTCCTGCGGCGCGAAGTTCGCCCACGAGCCGATGTGCCGATGCCCGGCAGTGAGCAAGCGTCTCATGCAGGCGTGGCTCTGCCTGCAGGCCGGTCACCGCCTTCTCCAACTCAGACGGAGATTCGCTCAGCAGAGCGGGAACAACTTCCTCCGGTGGTATCAGGGAGCCGTGACTCAACAGTTGAGCGGTCCAGTCGCATTCGTACAGAAGCGCGCGTCGTTCGGCCTTTCGCGCTTCGTCCTGCTCGAGCGTGACGAGGCTATGCCGGTTCTTCTGAATTTGAGAGCGCCACGCCGCCAGGATGTCGGCTCGCAGCGCCGCTATCGCATCACCAAGCGACGCGTTTTGCCCACCCGCTGCAAGGCGGCGTTCATCAAGTCGGTCTACGTGGTCCCGATAGCTTTCGAGGTACGGGTGCCAGTTCAACGGTAGCTCCGGCTTTTCGAAGAACGCGTGGCTTACCTCACTGAGTTCGTTGCGAATATCGTCAAGGGCCAGGTTGTCGGCAAGACGCGCTTTATGGACGTCGTGCGCTGTCACCATCTGACGGTGCAGGGGGAAGAGCGGATTGCCGTGGCGGCGTCGCAGGTGCCGCTCGGCTGCGCCAGGCCGGGCGCTCCACTTCCAGTTGGGCAGCGATTCCGCGTCGAAGTCGACAGCCTGAATCATTGGCCTGAAAACAGCCAGTGCCTGCTCAGTGGCGTGGCGAAAGCAGTCTGCCAGCTTATAGTCATTGCCTTGCAAGCTGGCATCCTGATTCTCTGCGTAAGGCGAGTCGAGTGTGAGCCTGAGGATGCCTGTGGCCAGAAAGAATTCCGTCGGCACTTCCACAGACAGCCTCTCCTGTCTGAAGGTACGCTGTTCGGCGGAAATCACCTCGACAGAATGCGCCAGCTGGTTTTCCAGGTCGAGGAGCGCATCAATGGTATCTCCCGACGAGGACTGCGCCGCATCGGCGAGCAGGCAGAAAGTTTCGCGTGCCATCCTTGCCGCGATAGCGCCGTGCTTTTCAGCAAATAGCCAGAACCAAAGGGCAAGCTGGTAGCCCTTGACACCATTTCGTGCGGTGGGTTCGACGTCGGGAGCGAACGCAATGCCGGGCGCGGTCCAGTTCGCGAACGGCGGTGCTCCGGCGCCCTGGTACATGCTGAGGAGTTGCCGTATCGATTCATGCGTATCGGTGGGCCAGTTGCGCGCCTCCTCGTGGCGCTTCTCGGTCTTCCAGAACCTCCAGTCCATTTTGAACCTCGCAAGAGAGCAAGCGTATCCGTGCTACGCGCTGCGAGCGATACTTGCACACTCTGCCGAGGGCGTAAACCGGAGCTGTTCTTCGTTGCTTGCAGTTGTCAGCAGTCGACAGGCCATGCCGTTCGACGGACCCCTTCCGCGTTGGGAGCGGCGCCCTACCGATTAAACGCAGCGATTAAGGCACGCAAGAAGGACGGAGCCAGACGACGCCTCTTCGGAAAGTCGGGCCAGAGCCCGGTTCGAATCATGTCCGATGGTTAGACATTGATACATCGAATTTCAGGCTCCGGAAGAAACGTGACGTCTATGTCCCACCAGAGCCCGCGTCATCATCGCGGCGGCGTTCAACGCAATCATCAACATTCTCGCGACCGAGTGTGGCCAACTCGCAGGAGGAATCCCTACCTTTTCGCGCCGAGGGTGGGCAGTTGTCCGCTGACGGGGAGGGAACGTCAAACATCGGTCGGAGTGCCCTCGATGGTGGTCCGCGCAGCGGCCATAGGTTACATTGCTTTCGACCCTTGATTCTCGCCAATGCGCCACCTATTGTGGAAAGTGCCATAACGGCACGAGACATAAGGAGTTCATCATGCCATCGCCCAGAAAGGCCTCGCCTGCTCACGGGGCTGAAGCCGAGATGTCGAGCAAGAAGAAGGTAGCCTCGCCGGTGAAGGCCGCCGGAAAGGCGCAGGGCGAGAAAAGCCCCCAAATGACCAAGCAGCGCCCCAAGAACAAGGCGAAAGCTTGAAATGGAAACGCCCCAGAAACGGGGCGTTTCCATTCGCTGGCGAAGCCCATCGGCTCGACGTGCAAACATAGACTGCACATGCCGCTACCAGCAGCACCAGGAAGCGTTGCTGGAGCAGCGTCACGGTCAATGGATGACGCCCTATCAGGGCGCATCCATCAATAAATGTCTCAATGGATTGGCTTCGCGTGCCTGACGGAGCGAGCGTTTTCAACATCTTGCCGGGCGCGCAGACCATGAAAAGTCTGGCGCCGGCAATCATGTAGGCCCTTACTGTCCGGTTTTTCTAGACATGTGGCTGTCGTCGGGCGTCATACTGGGCATATCCATATGAGCCGTGTTTGCGCTCTTGTTCATGTCACCGGGAACCCGGTGCCACGCGCTCGATACAGGTTCGCTGTGGTATGTCATCCCTGCAGTCGCGGCACCGTGCGCGCCGCCACCGCCACTTCCGCCGTTGCCATTGCCACCAGCCTGCGCAAACGTCGCGGCGCACGCGCAGAGTGACGCGACAGCGACATGCGCGAACAGAGTTTTCATCGTCAACTTTTCCATGGTATTTCTCCTGTGATGTCGGCTCGTGCGTTGGCAGCGCCGAAGTCTCATACCGCTAATGGCTGACTGGTTGCGCAGCGGCAAAGCGCAAGTAGCTACGCGCACCCGAGCAGGGGAGACGTTTGCTGCATCCAGGCACCAGGCATGTAGGTAAGTCGTGGCGTGGCACCAAAAAATGACAGCGCTGCGTTAAATTCGAACGACCGATGGTGCGCATCGGTCCCGCTACTTCGGCATCAGAACCTTGTCTACTACCATGATGACGCCGTTGCTCTGGGTGACGTCATAGGTAGAAATGTCGGCAGTGTGGCCGCCGGCGTCCATGACTACGATGTTGTGCGGACCGTTCTCGGTGAGCGTCAGTTCCTCTCCATTGACTGTCTTCAGTTTCGCCTTGCCGCCACCAGCCTTGATGGCCAGGTCGAGCTTGCGGAAGTCGTAGCGCCCCGGAATGACGTGGTACGTCAGGATGCTGGTCAGCATCGCCTTGTTTTCAGGCTTGACGAGCGTATCGACTGTGCCAGCCGGCAATGCCGCGAAGGCCTCATTGGTCGGCGCAAATACAGTGAACGGGCCAGGGCCCTTTAGCGTATCGACGAGACCGGCGGCTTTGACCGCAGCAACGAGCATGGTGTGGTCGGCCGAGTTGACCGCGTTGTCCACGATGTCCTTGCTCGGGTACATGGCCTGACCGCCGACCATGACGGTGTCGCTGGCAGCAAAGGCGCCTGATACCGCTGCCGACAGCGCGACAGCGACGAACATAGTGCTGTATTTCATGGTGTACTCCGCCAGAGTTGCCACGCGTAATTGCGTGGGTCTGACCGCATATACGGGGAATACTCGCGACTGGATTCGAAAACGGGAGGCTCGCGATGACGCAGCCTGATGTGTCCTAGCCTTAATGACCGACGAGTTGAGGGTTGGACGCTCCGACAATCGATATGCAACACATGCGCGTTGCAGCATGCCATTCTGTTAGATGGTTACCGCGCCGGGGTTCATGGTCTCCGCTTGGTAGCTTCGGGCCTTGATACTTTCAGGAGGTCGTGTCCTGGAACCGAGTATTTCGTCTCCCCTTCGGGGGGCGCGTTGCACCCGGAGCGCTCGCGCGAGCCGAGCCGCATCATTGACGGGACACCGTGATGCATTGCCACATTCAGTTGATGTACAGGATGGGCAATCAGCGAAGGAGATTGATTTGGACGTCCGAAAGTCAGCGTTACACGTCGAGAGTGCAACGAAGCATCCATTTGGTAGCCGGGTGCATGATGATTGCGGGCGAGGCGGCTATCTCACCCATGGCTATCTACCCACGCTCGTGCCCAGTCTAATGGAAAGCGCGGTCAACTTGGATATCGAGGAGGGGTGTTGCAGTCACCGCGACGGCTATGTCTTCTGAGTCGGGCAACAATCCGACAAATGCCGCGATACCCATCCCACAGACCGCAGCAAGACAAACAGCTGCCACGGCGACGATTGAAGTACGGCGCGGTGGTTTAATACTAACCTTACCCAGAAAGACGCTCATGTTAGATACCTCCTTGTTCGCGCAGCTTTCAACCGCAACAAGCGTGCCGACGGAGATAGTGGGTTCAGGGCTGCCTTCCAGGGTAAGCGCCTATAAGCGCCTGCGCTGTTGATGCACGATGCGAGATGGTGAAGCCATGGCTACATGTTGGGGGAGCACAAACACTTTGTGCTCGTGTCTGCGGCTAAAGCCCCACTACTTACAGTCAGCGAAGTTTGGAGGTAGCGCTAGTCGAGGAAAACCGGGGCTTTCACATGTCTGCGGTCAGATAGGTGCGGAAATGACGCAGCCTTGCGTGTAGCGACCGGAGGCTGACGAGAGTGCGCCCGGTCCGGCCGATGAGTCGGTTGAGCGAGAAGACGACTGCAATTCAGAGATTGCATCGATTCTTAATGCGCGGTTTCGATTACGCTCCAGATACGCTCATCGGAGCTGCCAATGAATCGTCGAGAGATAACGGCTCGGCATTTATCGCAGCGATAGTGCTCAAGTGCGAGCGTACCGTTGCACTCGGCAACACCAATCAAGGTAAGGCCTTCTTGCCGAAAGACATCAACGGGCCGGCCATCGATGTCGGAGCATCCATCGCAAACTTCCATGGCGCCTCCTGAATCACGTAACGTGCCCACAGAGCGTTCGCTTGCTTCGCTCAAAAGAAGCCCCCGCGCCGCGGGCCACGACTGATGCATCCACAGAGGAGACAACGCGGGCAAAAATCAGTATCCGACTCAGCGGAACGCACACGCAAGTCGGAAAAAATAAACAAAGAGGGTACGAGCCAGCCCCCACGAGGTCACGTAGACGCGAAACGTTCAGGAGGCACTCTCGACCGTTCTCCAGAGTCTGCCGAATTTGTCATCTACGTGTGGCCCCCGAAGCCGCTTACAACGGCTGCTAATAGGCGTACCCCGCCCTGAGGGGAAGGCAATACCCGGTTCCTTAGCAAGAGCGCTTGTGCCGTCTAGCGACCATTCATACCGAGCGGTCCATCAGCGCGAGTTAGACGCATTCAAAATGTTCCGTGGAGACGCTGACCGCCGCGTAGGTGCGTCACGTGTTCTCAAAAAAGCACAATCGGCCCAGTACCACGCCGACAAGCTCTCGGCGCCCGGCAAGGAACTGTGCGAGTTCGTGGAGGCCAGCATCTGGCTTCGTGTTCCCAGGCGCTCGGAGTAGTATGGTCATGTCCACCTAACCACCAGGAGGGGAGACCACGACTACCTATCAGAAATGTGGTGGCCAAGGAAAAATCAAGTGCGAAAAATGTGGCGGGACGGGAAGGGTGCAGATAACCGAAATCGAGACTGTTTCAGACATGTCTCGCACGTCCAACACCATCACGTGCCCAAAATGCGACGGAGAGCGGTGGCAGCTCTGCACACGATGTTACGGTTCCGGAGAAGTCCATGATAACGAGACCTCCGGTACTTTCGACCCCGAAGGCAGAGATACTTGACTTCCTCCGGAGAATGCCCGGAAGACTCAATTGGCAGTTGCAAGTGCGATAGAATTGTTGATGTATGGGCGTGCTGCATACCCCTGCTATCTAGTAATGGGTAAGGCGGGCATCTACATCGAGCAACGGACCGTCTACTGTCTGCCGAACAGGGGCAGCCGCTTGGCAGGCAGTCGAGCGCATGTGTGCTGGCGACCTGCAGTTGTTGCCGGTCGAGCTGCCCATGTTCCATCGTGACGACGCGTTGCAGAAGTGCTATCGCACGACGGCGTTGAGCATCGCAACGGCGCTTTCCGCACATTCATCGGTACCTGCGTTGCAAAGGTATTCAAGACGACGGAGGCGAAGCACGCAGGCAAGTCGCACACACCTCTGTCGCCACCTGAACCACTAGCCGCCTTAAGAGGACACGCCAAGGCACACACCTCGTGGGCGATGGCGGCGTCCAGCGCCTTGAAGTAGGTTCGGCGGGAAATCTTGCGCATGAGGCTCCGATGTCGGTGGGTTGTCACGGCGCCCCGGACCGGTCATCGGTGCAGGGGGCGCAAATGAGTAAAGCAACCACCGCCTCTGTTCGACCTTTCCTAAAATTTTAGCTTGCGCACCATCGCTGCATTCTTCCGGGAGAACCGGGATTGCCTGCGTTCGGCGCCTGGAAAGGGCGTGCCGGCCATGCTTCTCGACACGCTGAGTTCTTGCTAAAGGGGTGACGTCCTTCTTGCGCATGCACCGGCAAGCGTGCCGCGCCTGGCGCATTGCTACCGGAAGAAGTCCCATGTCGCTTGTGCGCACCGTCCGGGGCAGGGATGGCGGGCCAGCGGTATCGGGTTCCGTCTCATCGCGATGAGGGACCTTCGCCGGCGGTTGCATTGCAAAGCAGTCCGGCCGATGGTCTGCGGGAAACGGGTACGGAGAGAATCCGGTACGCTCTGGCGCGTGACCACGCAAGGCGAGTACGCCGGGTGTGCCCATCGATTGCGCCGCGGAACGCTCCATCATTGCCTGACGGGCGACGTCAGTGAGTTCGCCGCGTGCAAGACACGGTCGTGGAGACCACCTTCCTGTGGCGATGTCCGTCGCCCAGCGTGAAAGCATTCGCGTCAGCCATGACGGGGCTCGTGCCCTTGCGCGCGCCTTCCAGAAAAGCCCATTACTTTAAGAAGAGTTTCTCGGTTTTCTTTTTAAAGAAGAGAGTCTTTTGGGATGTCAGGAAACTCTCTTTAGAACCTCTAGGCACAGCAGTTTAAATGTCGGCGCTCGAACTCTTCGCTTGTTCAGTTGGGAATGTAACGTGGCAAGCCAGCACCGTAAAGGGGGGGAGCGCGCTGGCGCCAGAACTCCATCGTCCGCGTATACCTGCAAACGCACAGCGCGCGCTCGCAGCGACCGCTGCGCAAGCTGCGGCTGGGTGGTGCCGTCGAAGGGGAATACAAGCAATTGCCGCACGTGCCGACACTCGCCACTTGACTTCGATGCCTCGCGCTGAGCAAAGTGGTCATTAGTTAAGCAGAATTGCACACCGCCTAAAGAGCTCCAAAGCGAAAAGGGATTATTCTGGCAGAGAGAAAGCACGCCTACAATTTACGTGTCTGGACTGTTGCCCGCTTTCGACGTCTTCGCTCCGCGCAACGCCACCCGCTGGTCGAACCTCAGCTTGGCCATGTCCATCTCGTGCGCCTGTTTTACTTTCAACGTTGCGAGTTCTAGCTCGGCTAGGTTCTTCTTGCTGGCCGTTTCGTCTAGTAACTTCTTCGCAAACCCATAGCAGATGAAAACCACACCAAGGACGAGTGTATAGGCGCAAACAAAGATAAATAGCTTTTCCATGAATGCAATCGCCAGATACGCAAAGAACCACGCTGCCACCAGAAGAACGATAACTTCTATCAACGACGCTCCGCGTGACCACCCCCGATATCTACGAAGTTCAGCCTGGTACTCTTTGGTTCGCTGTACGAAGTCATCCTTGGAAAACTTGTCGATTTTTGCCTCACGCTCGTCCTCGGTCATCCTGGGTGACGGCACTATTTCTCTTCTTGCATACTCCCTGGATTCCCGTTCGGTAGGCGGTTGACCCGGGTCTAATTTGTTCTTCTTTTTTTCAATCAATGCGAGAATAATCGGGCTTAAGGCCGTGACGAGACCAGAAAGGCCGGTTAAGAGATAGTAAAAAAGTGGCTGCGAGAATCCTTCATGACAGTTCTTGCAGTTCGGAGTGCCTTTAAACCCGCTGTCTAGTGGCCATTGCCAAGGAAGCCCAAGCAAAGGGGACGACCCCGGAGCACCCATGGCACCTTGGGTGCCGTCTTTACCCGGAGTGCCGGGTTCACCTCTATCGCCTCGGTCACCTTTTTCGGCCCGGTCTCCTCTTTCACCACGGTCACCCTTTTCTCCGCGTTCACCTCGGTCGCCTGTATCGCCTCGCTCGCCCTTGGCCCCAGGGTCGCCTTTCTCCCCCTTTATTCCCGAGTCCCCTTTTTCACCCTTTGCTCCGCGCTCGCCATTTATACCGGGCTCGCCTTGACGACCCATTGTCCCAGGTGTGCCACTTGCGCCAGGGTCTCCCTTTTCGCCCTTCGCACCTGGAACGCCGCTTGTTCCTGGGTCTCCCTTGTCTCCCTTTGGGCCCGGAGCACCCATATAGGCGACATAGACGCTGCCCGTGGCTGCATTATCTGAAGGATGTGCGTTAGTTCCGGGTAGCCCACGATTCGCGCAGCCGGATAGTGCTATTGAGAACGCCACAGCTGTCAAGACCAGTAACCGTGTCATCGCATCCTCTCGTCGTCCCGACGCCGGTGGGTGCCAATCACGCCGCGTGTGGACCGTGGCGGACCAAACAGCGAAATAGACCAAGATTCTGAACAACTCTAGGACAAGGCATGCGGTCACGCAAACCGTGCCTGCGCGGGTCGGACAGCGTCCCGAGGAACCCGACATCACAGGTCGGGAAGCAGCCAACGTAGCGCAACGTTCGCATGACAGCTTGTCTCACCGTCATTGGCTGTCCCGTGTCGGCATCGACAATCTGCAGGCTAAATAATCGCTTTCCCGGGTTGTGTCACAGATGGCCCACATGATGTCAGTCACGAGGACCGGATTGCATTGCACGACGGTCAGCCCCAAAAAAACAGCCGAGCCGAACTGTGCCGGCGCACTCAGCAAGTCATCTGCCGATGGACCAAGAGGGACGAAAAGCTCAAACGCAGTTCACCAAAAGCTATCAGGAAACAACGCAAAAGCCCGGTGGCAATAGGTGGCGTAAGCTGAAAGCGCGTACACGACATTCATTATGACCAGGACGAGGGGAACCAGTGCTATCGGAACCCCCGCCCGCATTGCGCGCAGCACGAGGAATGCTTCACTGAACCGCGCGAGCGTGAAGACTGCGCCGACGCCGACCACCCACCAGTATTCACGCGAGAGTTTCTTCAGGTTTTCGCGCGTGACTGGATTGACGCGTTTCGCTTCCGGCTGCCGCGCGGGTTCCCTGATACCGAAAACCAGTAACGCAACGGCAACGAGCCCGGGCACCATCGCCACCCAGAACACCAGACGGAAGTTGTCGGCCCACAGCAGCATCAATACAACCGCAAGCAAGGGCCCAAGAAATGCGCCGACCGTATCGAGTGATTGTCGAAGGCCATAAGCCGCGCCACGCAGGTGCACGGGTGTGATGTCGGCCACGAGCGCGTCGCGCGATGCACCCCGAATACCCTTCCCGATGCGGTCGACTACACGCGCGGTCAGCACGAAGCCGGCCGTGGGCGCGAGCGCAAATAGCGGTTTGCTCAGCGCACCAAGGCCGTATCCAATGACGGCGAGCCATTTGCGGTTACCCAGGTAGTCGCTTAGTGCGCCGGAAAACACCTTGACGATGGGAGCCGCCGCCTCGGCAACGCCTTCAATCAGGTCCACCATCACGGCGCTCGCACCGAGACTCGTCATGAGAAACATTGGCAGAAGGCTGTGGATGATTTCCGACGAGATGTCCATGGACATGCTCACGAAGCCGAGCATCCAGACGCCACGCGGGATTTGACGGAGCGTACCGGGGCGCTCAGTGGAATCAGTCTGCACGTGTCCTCTGTTCAGGGAAGAGCCGCCTCGACGCTCACATTGTCGCGCATTCATGCAACAGAACGGTGAAGGGAGACAGCCTGCTGCCAGGCGTTCTAGCGCCCGCCCCGGCCTATGATGCCTTTTGGAGCTGCCGCTCGCGCCTGTACACATAAAGCGCCGGCAGCAGATTGGTGCTGAGCAGGCCGCTCCAGACTAGCCCGCCCAGCGTAACGATGGCCAACCCCTGTTCGGGCGCTGCACCTTTGCCGAAGCCCAGTGCGGTCGGCAAGAGGCCCAGCGATGCTGTCAGGACTGTCAGCAGAATCGGCCGGAACCGCACCTCGACCGCGTCGCGCACGGCGTCGACCACGGACAACCCCTGCGCTTCGTTTCGTTTCACCAGTTGCAGCAACACGATGCCATGGTTCAGGCTCACCCCAATCAGGGTGAGAAAAGCAATCAGACCGATGGCGTTCAACCCAACACCGCTCAACGCCAGGGCGATTGCTCCGCCCGAGAACGCCAGCGGCATTTGCAACAAAAGCAGCCCCGGCACAAGCAGCCCATCGAATTGCAGCGTCAGGATGCCAAGCATCAAGGCCAACGCAACGACCGCCGCAACACCCACGTTAATCGCTGCGCGTTCAAGTTGGGGATACAGTCCGCCGAACTTCACTTCGTACCCTGTTGGCAGCGAAAGCGTCGAAAGCGCCTGCTTTGAAGCAGATATCACCTGTCCCAAAGGGGCAGTCGGAGTCGCGAGTATCTCGACCGCGCGCAGCCCGTTCAGATGCCTGATGACGTTCGGTCCGGTCGCCATACGTACGTCAGCAACCTGGCCTAACGCGACCCAGCCGTTCGCCATGATGGGAAGCTGATTGAGCTGCTCGATGGACAGGTGCGTCGGGTCCGCCAGTCTCACAAACACGTCCAGGTGGCCGTTGCCTTCCGGAATCGTCGCAACTGTCTGACCGGCCAGCAGGATGTGCAACTGGGAAAAAAGCTGCGCCGGCGTGATGTCATGGAGCGCAAGGCCGTCAGGATTGGGTGTAATTCGCAGTTCGGTGATGGGATAACCGTCGTTGTTGAAGACGTCCGAGAGGTCCGACACGCCAGCAAGCCGACGAGTGACTTCGGTGGAGAGAGACTGAAGGGATTCAATGGAATCGCCGTAGACATCGATGACGAACGGTTGCGGCAAGCCCGAAAGCGTTTCGCCAACCCGCTCGAGCGTCGGTGTCCCAATTACAGTCTGGACGGCAGGGAGCTTCGACGCGTCCAGAATCTGCTTGCCGATTTTATCGAGGCTGCTCGCGTTCACATCGGGCTTGAGCGCAATCTGAATCTCGCCTGCGTAGGCAGGCTCGGTGTAGGACGTCCCCGACGCAGAGCCGACACGTGAAAACACGTGCGCCACCGGTTCGAGACCGAGCAGGCGCTGGGTGATGCGGTCTGCCGCATCCTCGGCATCGTGCAATGAAGTTCCAGGGGGCAGCGTAAAGCTTTCGAGCAACACGGCCTCGTTCGGCAGTGGCAGGAAATCGACCGGCACCAGCACAAGTCCGGACACAGAGACCGCGAAAATGGCTACGCAAGAGCAGAGGGAGACCCGAGGACGACGCAGCGCAAAGTCGAACAGGCGCAGGTTTTGGCTCTTGAGCCACGCGACAGCACGCGAACCGGATGTGGCGTGTTTCTCGATATGAGGCCCGATGAATCCCAGCACGAGCGGAATCAGGCTCAACGAAATGAGCAGCGACGCAATCAGGCTGACTGTCATCGCGACAGAGAACGGGACAAAGAACAGCCCCGCCAGGCCACCCACGAACACGAGCGGCAGGAACACCGCGACGGTGGTCATCGTCCCGGAAATGTCAGGACCAGCGATGTCGCGCATCCCTCGCGCGACACCTTCCCACCTGCCGTCGCCAGCCTCCCAACGGTGGTAGATGCTCTCCAACACGATGATGGCGTCATCAGCGAGCAGGCCGACCGCGACTGACAATGCGCCGAAGGTCAGCAGATTCAGTGTCTGTCCCATCAGGTACAGCCCTGCGATACCGAGCAGTAGCGAGAGCGGGATACTCAACGCAAGGGCCCATATCCCGCGACTCGCGCCGAGCATCCAGAACAGGACGCCAACCGCGAGCACAGCCCCTATGGCGAGATTCCTGGTCAAATCGGCAGCGACGACGCCGACAATATGCCCCTGACTGTAGATGCGCACGAAGCGTGCGCCGCCGGGCAACTGAGGTTCGAGCTCCCGCAGCGTTTTATCAACCTCGTCGACGACCGGTAGCGTCGAGGCGCCGGGCTGCTTGAACACAATGAGCGCGATGGTGGGCCTGTTGTCGAGTTTGACCGTATGGTGCGACGGAAGCGCAGTCCGGACAACGTCCGCAATCGAGCCTAGTGGAACTATGTTCCCGGCTGCCGCGACAGGCACGCGGGCGAATTCGGAAGGCTTCGTCGGCAGGCTTCTGCCTTCCATGAAAACGTCCTGGTGTCCGAGGTCGACATATCCACTCGGCACCATTGCAGTCGTCGCATCGAGCGATGCCGCGAGCGCCGATGCAGAGACATTGAAACGTTGTAGCTTCGCAAGGTCGGGGCGCACCCATATCGCATCCGCTCCGGGTCCGGCGACCGACACACGCTGCACGCCCGGGACCGCCCGGACACGGGGCACAAGATTTGACTCGATGATGCGCTGCACCTGTGGCGCATCCACGCCGCCCGGAACCTGGATTGCGTAGTCGGCAACCTCGTTTATCGCGTTGCCGGAAATTTCCGTCGTCAGGCTTGTGCCTTTCGGCAGCGCACCGTTAATGCGCCCGACGACACCGTTGACTTCCTGCAACGCACTTGCAGCGGTGGTGCCTTCCACGAATCGCGCTTCAATCTTGACGGAACCCTGGCCCACGACCGTTCGCACGTCGCTCAATGACGAGAGCGACGACAGTTCGGCTTCGACGGGCCGCGCAATCAGCCCCTCCAGGTCCAGAGTCGTAGCTCCGGGCAGCTGGGCGACAACGCTCACCTGTGGCATGTTGAACTGCGGCAGGACCTCGGCGTGGATATTGAGGAGCGCATAGATGCCGTAGGCAATCAGCGCTGCATACAGCATGACCCAGAGCAGCGGCCGTTTGGCGATATCTTTGAGCATCTTCTTGTTGGCAGAGGAGCGTCAGTCGGTGTGCTGGTAACGCGTCGCGAAGTCCTGGTGAAAGAGAAGATATGAGTCTTGCGTCACGACCCGCTCACCTTGCGCGAGTCCTTGCCTGATTGACGTCCAGCCACCGTCGGATAGACCCGGAATCACCTGGCGTCGGCGGTTACCGCTCCTGTCACGCACCAGTACCCACCATTGGCCGGCGTCGAGAATGAACGCGGTGGATGGAATGGCTAACCGTTTGTCGTCAGATATGGTCAAAGAAACTGTGCCGACCGCTCCCGGCAAAAGCGCGGTTCCCTTTACGGCATTGAGCCAGACTTCAAGTTGACCGGGCGTGGTAACGCTCCACGACACGTGCTCCACGACCACGTCGATGTGCGCATTCGCACCCTCGGCAAGGAAGACCCCTTTTTTTCCGGCGGCAACCGACGAGGCATTACTTCCATATAGATTCGCTACTACGTGAAGACCACGCGCGGGGACCACAGTTACCAGCGCCTGGCCGGCACTCGCGTATTGACCATCGGCCGCATTGACCGCCGTCACCACGCCCGTCTCCGGCGCGCTAATCACGGCGAGGCTCGCGTAGTTCCGCGAGGCCGACTGTGCCGCTATGAGTTGCTGACGTGCAGTATCGAGTTCGGCGCGCACGCGGATAACGGCATCGCGCGTGCTGAGTTGCTCATCAAGCTTTTGCTGTTCGATGGCGACAGCCTGGGTTGCCGCAGACACCCGTATCTGGGCCGACTTCAGGTCGGCAGCAAGGCGCGCACTGTCAGTTGATACGGTGGGCCCCGTCAGATGCGCAATCGCTTGCCCACTCCGCACCGTTTCACCGGGGAGAACGCGCAAGCCGGAGATGACGCCTGCCGTGGGCGCGCTGAGCACGGTGTTGGATGCTGCCTGCACGCGTGCGGGCGCCGAGAATGTCGTTACGACGCGCTTCTCTACGACAGGCATCGTCACGATGTCCTGGGCGAACGCGCGACAGCCCGGCACGGACCAAGTACCAATGACTGCGGCAAGGAGAATCAACCGGGTCGAATTCACTGAAGGTCCTTGCTTAGCGGCTAGTGGTCAATCGCGCTCACGCCAATCAAGGTGCAAAGCTCGACCTGCTGTTGAAGTACAGAATTCGCGAGCTGTGTTCTCGCGATACGTTGATTCAGCAGCCGCGATTCAAGGTCAGCCAGTATCGGCAGCGTCATATCACCATCGCCGTAGGCGACTCGCGCCAGCTTCACCGACGCATCGAGCGTCGCCTCTGCTGAGATTGCCTCGCGAAGCTGTTCGCGAAGCAGGCTCAACTCCGAGCTGAGTCCGTCGACAGCCGTGTATGCATCTTCGAGCCTTTGGCCGTATTCCTGATAGAGGGCTTCCCGAGTAGCCTTCTCGACTGCGATATTTCCCCGGTTACCGTTGAACAGGGGAAGCGTCACCGAAACGGTAAGCCCTGACGTGTAGATGGCTGTCGTGTCCCGACCTCGTGTGACTCCGATGTCCAGCCGAGGGAACTGACCCAGGAGCGCTGCGCTATAGCGTTCGTCCTGTTCGGCATACCCGGCACGCAGAGCCAGCAAATCGGGGCGACGCTGCCCGAGGTCTGAGAGCGCATTGACGAGGATGTCCTGCGGAACGTCGAATGGCTCGGGTGGAGGCATAAGGGTCAGGTGCGTACCGGGGCGTCGTTGGAGCAGTGTATTGAGCTCCCGTCCTGCCCTGAGATGTTCCTGCCGCAGCGTGCCTAACTGTTGGACGCTGTCGCGGTAAACGATTTCCGCCTGCACGGCCAGGTCACGTGTCACGTCGGTACGCACGAGTGCCTTTTGCATTCGCTCAGTGACACTCCTCTGATGGACCACGAGGTTCTCGACGTCGCTCTCCAGACGCTCGAGGCTTATGTTCAGAACATAAAGCGCATACGCGTGGTTCGCGACCTGCCATTTCGTCCATTCCAAAGCGAGCCGCTGCTTATCACGAGCCTCAGCTGCGGCTCGCTTCTTCGCCGGACGGTCAGCGAGTGCGGACACTTCGTAGCTGAGCCCCACCATGAACGCCGGGACGAATCCTGCCGCGCCAGGACGGTCCGTACTGAAACTGAGTGTTGGGTCCGGCAGCAGGCCGTCCGCGTACTGCCTGGCGGTGGCGATATCGAGTTCGCGCTCTCCACGACGGATATCCGGGCTATGCTCGAGCGCTTGCTGGACGACCTGGTCCACAGTCAGCGCAGGAGTCGGTGCAGCAACGTCATCAGGCCATTGCGGCTCGTCTGGAAGCGGTCTGGGAGCATAGGAAACACATCCATGCAACGCCAATGCGAGCGCTAGAACCATGAGACGGGCGACTCGCGCGTGCGCAGATGTACCGGTGTGCTGTCGACCAGTTGCCGAATCCCTGCTTTGCAACCTACTATCGAAAGCGCCATGGTTCACGATGCATATCCGATTGGAACAAGCCGTTCGGATATTAGTCCGCGACACTTAGTTTTGACTTAGCACCTGCTTCCGACCTCGGTGAGACGCATGAGAATTCTGCTCGTAGAAGACGATGAAATGATTGGCGACGCAATCGTCCAGGCGTTGAGGGACGCAGCCTATGCGGCTGACTGGGTTCACGACGCTGAGTCAGCCACGGGCGCGCTGTTGGGACGCGAGCACGATGTGGTGCTTCTGGACCTGAACCTGCCGAAGCGCGATGGCATAGACGTGCTTCGGTCGCTGCGGGCCGGAGGCAGCAAGGCTCCGGTCATCATTCTCACGGCGCGCGATAGCGTTGAGGACAGAATCGTTGGTCTGGACGCAGGCGCCGACGACTACCTTGTGAAGCCATTCGAAATCGGCGAGCTACTCGCACGCCTTCGGGCGGTGACCCGACGACTCGGCGACCATGGCGATACCAGGATGACCAGCGGAAATCTCACGCTGGACTCAGCTACTCACCTCGCGGTGTACGGCAACACCGAATGCCGGCTGACGAGTCGGGAGTTTGCCCTGTTGAGCGCGTTATTGATGAGGCCGGGGACGGTTCTGTCGAGAAACGAACTGGAGCGGAAACTTTACGCCTGGCAGGAACAGGTCGATAGCAATGCCGTGGAGGTCCTGATTCACGGCATCCGCAAGAAACTGGGTGCGTCTGTCATTCGCAACGTGCGAGGTGTGGGATGGTTGGTGGACAAAGAAAACAATCACGCTCTCTGACGTCGCAACTGTCGGCGTGGATTGGCTGCGTAATTGTGGGCGTAGGTGTGATTGCCTGTGGGCTGTCGTTCGTGTTCGCTTACCAGGAAGCAAGGGAGTTACAGGACGGGCAACTGAAGGAAATCGCTGCGTTGATTGATAGTCGGGCGCTTGCGTTCAGCGGGTCTCGACCATCGATTGAGAGCTCCCAGGACGCGGACGTCAAAGTGGTAATCGACAGGTTGAGCGACGCGACGACGGGCATCGCGCAGGCCGCCGGACTCGTGATTCCCAAGACCATCACTGACGGCTTTCACGACCTGGATGGCAACGGGCAAAGCTGGCGCGTCAATATCCGGACTCTCCACAGCGGCGAGCGCGTCGCCGTTGCAGAACCGTCTGCATTGCGCGACGAAATTGCGCAGGATGGCGCGATGAGAACACTCGTACCCATGCTCCTGCTGTTACCGGCGCTGTTCATGGTAATCGTGGTGATTGTAAGAGCCAAGCTGGCTCCTCTCACACGTCTTGCAAGCGTGGTGGACCGCCAAACCGACATGTCGCTTGAACCGCTTCCTGAAGATGGTATAACCAGCGAAGCATTGCCGTTTGTCAGGTCGATTAACCGGCTGATTGCACGATTGAGGGAGGCCATCAGTCATCAGCGCCGGTTTGTCGCGAGCGCCGCACACGAATTGCGTTCGCCGCTGGCGGCGTTGTCGCTGCAGGCGGGGAATCTGGGAACAACAATTACGTCGGCCGATGCCCGTGAGCGGCTCATGGCACTGCAGTCAGGATTGCGCCGCACCCACAGGCTGGTGGAACAACTGCTCACATTGGCGAGGTCTGAGCAGGGAGCTTTGGAGCAACCGACCAGGGTATCACTGCGCGCCGTGGCAACCGAGGTCATCAACGCCACGATTGGCCTTGCTCGCGAGAAGGATATCGACCTCGGGTTCGAGCATTTCGATGAACTGGAGGTGGTTGTCGATGCATCGTCACTCACGGTGGTGCTGAGAAACCTGGTCGACAACGCGGTGCGATATACACCAGCCGGCGGCAAGGTGGATGTGTCCGTCGTTCGTGCAGGAAGCGAGGTAGTGTTTGAAGTTGCAGATTCGGGCCCCGGCGTTCCGGACGCGGAACTCGAGCGTGTGCTGGAACCTTTCTACCGACTGGACCACTCCATTGCATCAGGAAGTGGACTCGGTCTTTCCATCGTTTCGGAAATTGCACGGCGGACAGGCGGGCGCCTCGCGCTCGAAAACGTCGTAGGCGGATTTCGTGCGCGTTACTTCCAACCATTATGGCAGCAAGGCTGACAGCGCACGATGGAGCATGCGTACGTCCAACTGTTGCATCTGCTCGCTGGTCACCCGGCATGGTCGCTCACGGTCGTTTTCCTTGAGGCCATCGCGCTCGATGCTCACGACAACTGGGGCGCAGGCCTCGGAGCAACCGTACTGGCCAGGGTGGATTGTCATGGCGTTGCGGTGGCGCTGCTGGCGTCACCCGAGGAATGAATGGCGCGTCGTTGCCTCGTTGCGTGCGCGTGTTGGACGTACCCAGGAAGAAATCGTCGCGCTCTCAGTCCAATAGTGAGTCCGTCAACCAGCTAGTAGCAGCGACAGGTCCGGAAGCGCTACGTCAAAGGTTTGTAATAACAAGAGTGCGTTGAGCGACAGGACCGCAGTCGCTGCTACCGTGGCCAATATGGTAGTGAACGTGCGGTTCTTGCGAACTCCCATGATGTCCTGTCGACAACTAAACCATAGCAGCGCCATCATCGGAAACGGCAAGGCAAGACTCAACACGACCTGGCTGGTGACGAGCGCATTGGTCGCGTTCACCCCGAAACCAACAACGACAAAACTGGGCACCATTGTCACGACCCTTCGCACCCAAAGCGGGATACGAAAGCCAATGAAGCCCTGCATAATCATCTGGCCAGCCATCGTGCCCACGACCGAACTGGATATCCCGGAGGCGATTAAGGCAAGGAGAAAAATGCCTGCAGCGCCTATGCCCAGCAGCGGTCCCAGTGTGTGGTATGCCGTCTCGATTTCGGCGACATCAGGGTGTCCCTCGTGGAATGCGCCGGAAGCCATGATGACCATGGCCATATTAATCAGACCGGCGGTGGCCAATGCGATGACGACCTCGAGGTTCGAATACGCGAGCAGCGTGGTGCGTTCAGCTTCTGTCTTAGGGAGCACGCGACTTTGTGTCAGCCCCGAATGGAGAAACAGCGCATGTGGCATGACTGTCGCGCCGATAATGCCGACAGCAATAGTGAGCGCTTCCGAATCCGGAAGGTGCGGCGCGAACGTATGCACGAAGACTGCTGGCCAGGCAATCGGTACGATGAATAGCTCGGCCAGGTATGACAAGCCAATCACGCCGACCAGTCCACCAATTGCCAGTTCGAGTGGACGGAAACCCGCGCGCTCAAACAACAGAAGCGCATAGGTCACGAGAGCGGTGACCACCATGCTGACAAACAACGGCTGTGGAACAGTAGTGACAGGCCGATTGCTCCGCCCAGAAACTCGGCCAAATCCGTTGCCATCGCGGCCACCTCGCTCACACCCCACATGAGAAGGACGAGCGGCTTGGGGAAGTGTTCGCGGCAAAGCTCCGCGAGGTTTCGCCCGGTAACTATCCCGAGTTTTGCGGAGAGCGCCTGAAACAGCATGGCTATCAGGTTTGCCAGCAGCACAACCCAGAGGAGCGTATAGCCGTACTTCGCGCCGGCCTGAATGTTCGTCGCGAAGTTCCCCGGGTCCATGTAGGCGATTGAGACGACCACCGCCGGGCCGAAAAATGGCAGGAACACCCGCGCGCCTCGACCTTCGAGCCGCTCCCGCATCGCCGACGTCGTTTGCTCCGTCAGGGTTTTACGTCTGTCCTTGCGACGAGCACGGTCGTCCATTGCCACTCCAGCCTGTCACCGGCTGCACGCACTGCAGGTCAGCAGTCTGTCTGCGCATTGCAGCATCATTTGCCAGCGCGCTTGGCCTGCCACTTCTTCATGTACGCAATTTCCTCATTTTGTGCCTTGATGATGCTCTTGGCCAGTCGCTTCATGTCGGGGTCCTTGCCGTACTTCAGTTCCACCTTCGCCATATCGATGGCGCCCTGATGATGGGGAATCATGTGCGCCACGAATTCCTTGTCGGTGTTGCCACCGTATGGCGGGGCGCTCATCTCCTTCATCATCTTTCAACCGAGTTCCCGACAATCAATGACTGATTGTCGGGCGTCGCCATGAGGTGATGGGGTTCCTTGCCGACAGCAATCGTGTCGACGACTTTCTGCGTCGCTTCGTCAATCAGGCGTCGTCAGCCTTTGACCGTGGGATGGAATCCTGCCTCTTCGATGACGGCGACCAGTCGGTCCGATGGCAGCGCCGAATCGATTTTCACGACTTTGGTGGTGACATCGATGTCCAGTTTGGCTGCCGGGTCAACACTGTTGACCGCGCGAGTGATTGAGTTTGCGCACCCGCCGCATGACATATCTTTGACTTCGAACTCCATTTTCTGCTCCATTAGCAAATCGGAATCCGAAGCTTGAACCTTCCCATGGCGGGAAGGTCAAGTACTGCGACGCGTCTGCTCGCGAGTCGTCGTCGCAGGTCAGAGGCGGGGCAGGAAAACAGAGAGCGAAATCGCCAGAGCGCAGTTACACACTGACACGGTCACTGTCTTACAGCCTTCCTGAACTGCATGCTAGACTTCTGGACCATGTCCTATTGGCGCAAACTCTTCGTCGTCGTGCTGCTGATACTGAGCCTTCCGGTTCAGTCGTTCGCGGCCGTCTCCATGAAATGCGGGTCGTCGCATTTCGGGAATGAAGTCGCGTCTGCGCACCATGAAGACGCTGATGAGTCGCTCCCGCACCATCACACGCATGATGTGACAGTGGCTGGCAGCGACCATGACAGCCATCCCCATGGCGGCGATGTGCACCATGCACATTCGTGCTCGACATGCGCATCCTGCTGTTTCGGCGGCGCCTTGCCGGGCGCCCCCACGGTGGTGACATCCGCCGACGCTGTTCATTTTGCTCTTCCGATGCCCCGCTCCGACCGCATCGCGTCGTTCCTGACCGGCGGCATCGAACGTCCTCCCCGAATCTCCCTCGTCTAGTCCTTCTGTCGCGGCCGTAGCCGCGATGCGAAATTTCGACCTGATGGCCCGTCGGCTATCCAGGTGACTTACGACGAGAAAATCCATGCGAATGTTTATCTCGGCGCTAGCCGGGGCGGCGGCATTGTTGCCGACGCTCGTGCACGCCACTACTCCATTGCCTGACCCGACGGATGCGGCTGCATCGGTTCCGACGGTTAGCGTGCCGTCCGTCTTTGCGGACTATCAACCATACCGGGACCAGAAAGCGCCCAGCTGGCTGGAGCTCAACCGGGCAGTGACGACCTCGCCCGGAATGCCGGGGATGAGCCACAGCCAGATGCGGTCCGGCGGTGCCGGTGCCAAGAGTAACGACCCCACCTCTCATCAAGAGGAGTCGGCCAAATGATGCGGCATTTCTTTTCGTGCGGCCGCGTAATTGCTGTCGCTGCTGCGGTTGCGTTCCTTGCCGGCTGTACGACATTTTCGAAGGACGGCGGTTTCAATACCGTTTCGACGACCGCGTCGGAACGTCTTGGGAAAGACGCCGTTCTGGTGAAGACGGATGAGGACCGCGACGCTGTCTCAAAGCGGACGCAGGAACTGCTTTCAAAGCCGCTCAGCATGGATGACGCCGTGCAGATTGCGTTGCTGAACAATCGGGGACTGCAGGCCTCATACGGGGAACTCGGCATCTCCGAGGCCGACCTGGTGCAGGCCGGACGCCTGCCTAATCCGGGATTCACATTCAGTCGTGCGCATGGGAACGACTCCCTGAGCATCAATAGAACCTTTACGCTCAGCCTGCTGAATGTCCTGACGATACCGTTGGCGACGCGCATTGAGAGCAGCCGCTTTGAACAGACCAAGCTGCTGACTGCAGATGCGATGCTCAAGGTCGCGGCCGACGCCCAGCGGGCCTACGTCAACGCGGTTGCAGCCCAGCAGTCGGCCGCGTACGCGGAGCAGGTAAAGGATTCGGCTGAGGCCGGCGCCGAACTGGCATTGCGGATGCAGCAGGCGGCTAATTTCAGCAAGCTCGACTACGCGCGTGAGCAGGCCTTCTACGCGGACGCCGTTGCTCAACTGGCAAGGACGCGACAGCAGTCCGTCGCTGCTCGGGAGAAGCTGACCCGCACGATGGGCCTGTGGGGAGCGGGAACGCAGTACAAGCTGCCCGACCGTCTGCCGGACCTGCCTAAGGACCGTCCAGAGCTGAAGGACCTTGAGAGCTTCGCGATGCAGAACCGGCTGGACATCCAGGCGGCGAAGCGGCAGACGCAAAGCGTCGCAAGCTCGTTGGGTCTCAGCAAGGCTACGCGCTTCATCAACGCGCTGGACGTCGGGTATCAGAACAATTTCACGACATCCGACGGCCACGAACAGGGCTACGAAATCGGCGTCGAAATTCCCATCTTTAACTGGGGTGGTTCGAAGGTTGCACGCGCCGAGGCAATTTACATGCAGTCGGTCAACCGCGTCGCCGAGACCGCGATTAACGCACGGTCCGAAGTTCGCGAGTCGTACTCGGCCTACGTGACCGACTACGACGTCGCAAAGCACTACCGCGACGAGGTCGTACCAATCCGCAAGACCATTTCCGACGAACTCATGCTTCGCTACAACGGCATGCTCGCGAGCGTGTTCGAACTGCTCGCTGATTCGCGCGACCAGGTCGGCGCGGTGAACGGCTATATCGACGCGCTGAAGGACTACTGGCTCGCCGAGACCGACCTGCAACAGGCGCTCGGTGGCCGTCTCCCGCCGCTCGCAATGGTCTCCGCGTCATCCGTACCGACGACGCAACCGGCGTCATCTACAGATTCCGAAGGTAAATGAAATGGTGTCACGTCGAGATTTTATTGGTGGCTCCGGGGCGGCGCTGCTCGGAGCAGCACTGGTCAGCAAGGCTGGCGCTGCGTCGCTGCCTGAGGCGCCCACGATGGCCAAGGCCACGATGCAACCGCCGCTCGCGCCTCCGAATGGCCGTCCCTATACGCCCGTTGCAACGCTGAACGGCTGGTCCTTGCCCTGGCGCATGAAGAACGGCTGGAAGGAATTCCACCTGACTGCAGAGCCCGTGGTACGTGAAATGGCACCCGGCATGAAGGCGAATCTCTGGGGCTACAACGGCCAGGCGCCGGGGCCGACCATCGAGGCAGTGGAGGGCGACAAGGTCCGCATCTTCGTGACCAATAAGCTCCCCGAGCACACCACCGTCCACTGGCACGGGATGCTGTTGCCGTCGGGAATGGATGGTGTCGGCGGCCTCACGCAACCGCATATCCCTCCGGGAAAGACGTTCGTCTACGAATTCGAGCTCGAGAGACACGGCACCTTCATGTATCACCCGCACGCCGACGAGATGGTGCAGATGGCGATGGGAATGATGGGCACCTTCATCGTGCATCCGAAGGACCCAACGGTGATGCCCGTCGACCGCGACTTCGTGTTCATCATGTCCGCGTACGACATTGACCCAGGCAGTTTCACGCCGCGCGTCAATGAGATGACCGACTTCAACATGTGGACATGGAATTCGCGCGTGTTTCCGGGTATCGACCCGTTGCCCATCCGTGCTGGCGACCGCGTGCGTATCCGCTTCGGCAATCTCACGATGACCAACCACCCCATCCATCTGCACGGTTACTCCTTCGAAATAGCTGGCACGGACGGTGGCTGGATTCCGAAGGGCGCGCGCTGGCCGGAGGTCACATCCGACGTCGCGGTCGGCCAGATGCGCGCCATCGAATTCACGGCGAACCGGCCCGGCGACTGGGCGTTTCACTGCCACAAGTCGCACCACACGATGAACGCGATGGGACACCAGGTACCGAATTTCATTGGCGTACCGCAGAAGGACCTCGCGAAGCGTATCAACAAGCTGGTGCCGGACTACATGGCGATGGGCAGCACGGGTGGCGCAATGGGCGAGATGGAGATGCCCTTGCCCGATAACACGCTGCCGATGATGACCGGCACCGGCCCCTTTGGCCCGCTGGAAATGGGCGGCATGTTTAGCGTCGTGAAGGTTCGCGAGGGGCTGGGGCGCAACGACTACCGCGACCCGGGCTGGTTCAAACACCCTAAAGGAACGGTCGCCTACGAATACACCGGTGAGCTACCGGAGAGCTGATTTTTGTCTGGCCGGCATGCAGCCGGCTCAACTTTTATTTAACGCACGGGAAAGAGTGATGAAGAACGTATTTGCATCGATTGCAGTTAGCTGTGCATTGGCAATCTCCGCATCGGCCTATGCGGCCGGCGACATGGGCAACATGGACATGAGCAGCAGCAGTGCCAAACCCGCCGGTGAAAACGCCGCCATGTCACATGGGGAAATCAGGAAGGTCGACGCTGCAGCCGGGAAGCTGACCATCAAAGCCGGCCCGATAGAGAATCTGGGCATGGAAGCCATGACGATGGTGTTCAAGGTGAAGGACCCGGCAATGATTTCGCAGGTCAAGGTCGGCGACAAGATTGATTTCGTGGCCGAAGAAGTGAACGGCGTCGCGACGGTAACCAAGCTGCAGAAGCAGTAATGGTGCACGGGGTGTTGCCATTAAAAGCAGGCAACACCTACTTTGACTATTCAGGATGCGCAAGAACATGAAAACATTCACTCGCAAGCACTTGATGGGACTAGCTACGACAGCCGTCATCGCATTCATGCCGGCTGCTGCGTTCGCGCACGGCAAGCTCGAGAGCGCCGTCCCGGCCTCCGGTGCCACGGTCGACGGGGCACCGGACACGTTGCGACTCACGTTCAACGAGGACCTGGAATCCGCCTTCAGCACCGTGAAAGTAACCGACGCAAACGGCACCGCTGTGAGCAAGGAAAAGGCCAAGGTCGATGCCACGAATCCGCGCGTGTTGACCATTGCTGTCCCGAAGCTGTCGTCGGGTTCCTACTCCGTGCAGTGGGCCGTCATGACACATGATTCCCATAAGACGAAGGGTGCATACGGCTTTCAGGTGAAGTGATGAACGACGGTCTCCTCGGCATCCTGCGGCTCGCGTTCGTCGCTCTACAGAACCTCGGCTTTGCAGTTGTTGTCGGCGTGCTGCTCAGTGACCGGTGGCTCGCGCGCCGACCCTCACCATGGCAGATAGGCGTGAGCCGGCGGCTGGTTCGCGCTCTACGTATTGCGTCGGTCGGCGTACTGATGTCCAGCGCATTTGCATTCTGGATTCATTGCGCGTTGATGAGCGACTCCACGCTGCTGGAGGCGGGGCCTGCAATCCGCTCGATGCTGGTGGAGACCGACTTTGGTCATGCCTGGTCGGTTGGCGAGGGACTGATGCTGTGCGTGGTCATCCTTTCGTTCATGCAGACGGGCAAGTCGATTCGATTTCCGCTAGCCATCTGGTTGGCGGTGGCTGGTGTCGCCCTCGCTCGAAGCAATGGGGGCCATCCGGTCGACGCTGGCCTTTTCAGCCTGCCTGTATGGGCGGACTGGATGCACCTGCTCGCTATCAGCACGTGGGTGGGCCTTGTGCTGGTTGCGACCTACGTTGTGATGCCGCGTTTGTTCGAAGCGGAGGGAACTGAGCATGTGAACATTGGTGCGTTCGTTCAGTCGCTCTCGGACGCTGCCACGTTCGCGCTGATTTTGCTGTTTGCTACCGGTGCGTACAACGGGTGGCGCGGCGTCAATTCGGCAGGCAACCTGGTCGGTTCGATTTATGGACAGATTTTGCTTCTGAAACTTGCGCTGGTGCTCGTTGCCGCCGCACTCGGCGGGCACAATCGCTTCTTTCAGATGCCCAGCCTATTGGCGTCTTTGACAAATGCGTCATCGACATCGCCGGTACGCCACCTCAAACGCTTCGCCGCTGTCCTGCATGTCGAGTCGCTGGTCCTGGCGGGCGTGCTGGTCGCTGCTGCCGTGCTTGCCTCCAGCCCGCTGCCGGACACCTGGTAGCCAGTTCGGCAGCGTTTGTTTCTCACGTCCACGATGGTCACCGCCGCAGGGTCAATTGAGGGCTCAGCCAGCCTCGATTGACTCCCCAGGCAAAGGCCATCTTTTACAGGACCCGACCGCATGTTCGGGTCCTTTTTTTATGGCTCCGAGCCTTGACAACGAAGCAACAGATTCACGTCAAGGCAGCATTCGCCGCCAGCGGCGCGAGCTACGGCAGCCCGCGTGTGATGCATGAACCCACATCGAGAACCGCTTGCACTATCCGCCGCCTGGAGCGGTGGCGCACACGCTTGACCTTCCCATCGTAGGAAGGTCCAAAGTGAAAAATGTGCGGTACGGACCGTGCTCTAAAGGGGCTCAATATGAACATTGGTGAAGCGGCGAAGGCGTCCGGCGTGTCGGCCAAGATGATTCGCCACTATGAGGAAACGGGACTGATTCGGCCGGCGAAGCGCACGCAGTCCAACTACCGCGTGTATTCGCCCAACGATGTGCAGGTGCTTCGGTTCATCAAGCAAGCGCGCCGACTCGGCTTTTCGATGAACCAAATCACCCTTTTGCTCGGGCTGTGGCAGGACGGCCGGCCGAGTAGCGAGGTCAAACGCCTGGCCCTGGAGCATATCGGAGAGCTGGAGCTGCGTATCCGCGAACTCGTTGAAATGAAAGAGACCCTCGAGAACCTGGCGAAGCACTGCAGAGGCGATTCTCAACCTGAATGCCCAATCCTGAATGACCTGACTGCAACGCCATTGACCCAACGCGGTCATGAGACGGTGGCCTGCGGTGGCGCGCTTGACCTTCCAGTAGGGGGAAGGCCAATGCTGGATTCATTCAGCATGAACGGAGAGAAGAAATGGAATTTGAAGTGAAAGACATGACGTGTGGTCACTGCGCGGACCTCATCACGAAAGCGGTAAAAGACGTGGACCAATCCGCGATGGTCCACCTATACCTTGACCAAAAGCGGGTGAAGGTTGTGTCTGACTCGTCGCCCGATGAGTTTCTGCATGCAATCTCCGAGGCGGGTTACAGCCCGATGTCGAAAGATTGACTTGCGCCCCGAGCCTCCCTTGGCTCGGTTGTGGTTATCAATCAGGTGATGAAAATGGAAGCAACAGTGCCGCAGACCGGTGGTAGAAAGCCGACCAAAGAATGGGA
>NZ_JARESU010000078.1:0-38620 GCF_046027075.1 Paraburkholderia sp. RL18-085-BIA-A
TCGAATTTCGGCACGGGTAACGCGGCGTCTGGCACCAAGATGCGGCGCGCGCTCGACCTGATTGTCGAACGGGCGCCCGATCTCGAAGTCGACGGCGAAATGCATGGTGATTGCGCGTTGGATGAAGGGCTGCGCTCGCATATCCTGCCTACCTCCCGGCTGAACGGCGCCGCCAATTTGCTGGTGTGTCCGAACGTCGATGCGGGCAACATCGCCTATAACTTGCTCAAGACCGCGGCAGGCGGCAATGTAGCTGTTGGCCCATTCCTGTTGGGTGCCGATGCACCTGTGCACATCCTGACATCGAGTTCCACAGTCCGGCGGATCATCAATATGACCGCGCTGACCGTCATCGATGCAAATCGGGATAGCCGCTAGGGCCAACGGCAGGACATCGCAGATGGTAAGCGTTTGAGAAAGAGCGGACTGCCATCGCGTTCTGGGCGGAGGGCGGGTACGTTGCCGCGATCAGGTCGTTGAGCGGAAGAATGTCGCTCTCTCCGGACTTCACGAAAGCATGACCTTTGTGCCATCTCCCGCCCACATGCCTTTGGTACTCGCAGGTTAAACACCTTAGTGCGTCCCGGCTTGTCCTTCAAGAAGCAGATAACGTTAAGAATGGCATAGCAGTTCCACGGCAGGTCAGGATTCGGACATCAGAGCGTTCACTATGGAAGGAACGTGCGTGTGCGCCTGTCGCGAAAAGATCGTCGTCGAAGTCGTGCTCGCTGCTCTAGTCAAACCGTTTGCAACTGCAACTGTTCACGGCGACACACCATGTCTACGCATAACCTGCGTAGACCTTTGATTGGGGTGGGCAGCGGGAGATAGCCGTGACTGCTCTGAAGAGGTGGCGAATCGTATTCTGGAGTTTTTTTGGGTGTTCGCAAAAGCGCGTCACGTCAGGCGGATATGGTATCCGTGAAGCTTTTTATTTTTACCACTGGTAGCGATCGACCTCGCCGCGTGCTTAGCCGGTTTGCTAATCCTTCTTGCGAAGTTCGCGTCGACGGTGACTCATTAAGGTTCGCGCCCGAGCGTCTCTGATCTTTGTCCGGCAGAGCGGAGCCTGGGCATTAGCGTATCGTCCTACACCGCTAGGGTGTCGAGGCATTGCGATCTGGGACGAGCGTCGAAAATTGCCCTTTGCGTCCGGATTGAGTGACTTCAGATTTGGCCCCGCACGGAGGGGTGAACGAGTAACCTGGCCAACGTTTGGATCGCATCGTCGATGCCAGCGCTCCAAGGGTGGCCATAGTTAAGCCGGATGCAGTTCTGGAATTCGTGAGCAGCAGAGAAAATGGGGCCTGGCGCAAGACTGATGCCTCGCTCGATCGCAAGGCGGTGGAGTGCCATGGCATCAATTGCTTCCGGGAACTCCAGCCAGATGAAGTACCCTCCAGTCGGATGAGTTCTTCGTACTCCAGGTGGCAGCCATCGCCGGATCGAAGCGTCCATCTCCTGTAGTTGCGTGCGAAGAGCCCCGCGGACCTTCCTAAGGTGCCGGTCGTAGCCACCGTGCTGGAGATAATCGGCAATACCAGCCTGCACCGGAATGCTGGCCGACAGCGTCGTCATCAATTTCAGCCGCTGCACCTTGTCGGTAAAGCGGCCGGCAGAGGCCCAGCCTATCCGGTACCCTGGGGCGAGTGTCTTCGAAAATGACCCGCAGTGCATGACAAGTCCCTGCCGGTCAAACGCCAATGCCGGCAGGGGGTAGTCCGGCTGGAAGTGCAGTTCACCGTACACGTCGTCCTCGATCAACGGGATTTCATGTTTTGCGAGTAACTCGACGAGCGCCTTCTTCTTTTCGAGAGAAAGCGTGACGCCTGTGGGGTTCTGGAAATTTGTCATGAACCAGCACGCGCGTACGGGATGCGCCCTCAAAGCCGCGGACAGCGCGTCCAGATCGAGGCCAGTTGCCGGATCAACCGGAATTTCGACCGCGCGCAGATCAAGCCGCTCAATCGCCTGAAGGGCCGCATAAAAGCCGGGCGATTCGACGGCAACGACATCGCCAGGCCGGGTCACGGCCATCAGGCACAAATTCAGGGCTTCAAGGGCACCATTCGTCACAACAATTTCTTCCATGGGCTGCGATATGCCCATCCCCATGTAGCGCAGTGCGATTTGCCGACGCAGATGCTCGTTGCCTGGAGGCAGATCCACCACGGTGCTCCAGGGGCTGATAAGGCGCGCCGCATGCGCAAGGGACTTGGCGAGCCGGGGCAGGGGGAAGAGTTGCGGCGAGGGGAATGCCGAGCCGAGCGGTACGATGCCCGGATGCTTCGCTGCGTCCAATACCGAGAAGACGAGATCGCTGATGTCCACCCTGGCTGACTCTGCTGGTGCGGATGCTCGACGTGCCGTCTCGCTGCCGATTCCCGCACCGGGCGCCACGTAATAGCCGGAGCGTTCCTGTGCCCGAACCAGGCCCCATTCCTCAAGCAGGTAGTACGCCCGGGAGGCTGTTGACTGACTGACGCCGTGCTGGGCGATAACATGGCGTAATGAAGGCATGCGCGAGCCGACCGCGATGCTGCCGGAGCGTATCTCTGCGGCCATCGCGCGTGCCAGGGTTTCATATCGGTTCATCGGCTATGGCCATCCGGGGTTGTGAGAACTGCTGCGATAAAAGAGTTGTGATCTGCTGCTTGGGAAACATACGTCATTTTCATATGCTTCGTAGCAGATGAAAAGATACATCATCTTCCGATGTCGTGATGTGTTGTCCGCCCCCGACGGAAACTTTGTGTTTACTGGAAATCCCTGAAATTGACCGCAAACCTCTTTCACTACGCTAGCTCGACACAACGTGTTAAATCATCTGCTATCCGTGAATTATTTGCACTACTTGGCAATCCTGACGTGATATCCCTCGCAGGCGGCTTTCCGGGTGAGGCGGCGCTTGATCTGGACGGACTGAAAGAGGCGACAAAACGTGCGACTGCGCGCGCTCCGGCAACCGCATTCCAGTATGGAAACAGTGAAGGGTATCTGCCACTGAGGGAACTCATCGCACAACGTTCAGGAGAAAGAGGGATCAAGCTCGATGCTCCCGAAATCGTCATCACGACGGGGTCGCAGCAAGCCATCGACCTGATCGCGCGCGTGCTCGTCGATCCAGGTGACCGGGTCGCGGTAGAGGCTCCGACCTACCTGGGAGCACTTCAGGCATTCCGGTTTCAGGGTGCGGATGTGATACCGGTGCCGACTGATGCGGAGGGTATCAGCACGGAGGAACTCGAGGCGATTGCCGTGCGACATCGTCCAAAGCTGTTGTACCTGATTCCGAACTTCGCCAACCCGACCGGCTACGTGTTGTCTTTGCGCAGGCGCAAGGCGGTCCTTTCACTGGCAACGAAATATCACTTCTTCGTGGTTGAAGACGATGCCTATGGCGAGCTCTACTTCCGTGATCCGCCTCCGCCGTCGCTGTTTGCCCTCGCCAGTGAGGAGGAGCGGAAGTGGGTTATTCACGTGTCGAGTTTATCGAAGACCCTGGCGCCGGGTCTTCGGCTTGCCTGGATATCTGGGCCTCCCGCGTTGCTGGGCCACGTAGTGGTTGCAAAACAGCTGGGAGATACGCATTCCGCCACGCTATCCCAACTCGTTGCATTCCACTACCTGAACGCGGGTTCGCTTGAACCTGCCCTCAGCCGAATGAGGATTTTCTATCAGCGCCAAGCGCACGCAATGCAGCGTGCGATCAAGGCCGAGCTCGGCGACACACCTTTCACGGTCGACGTGCCGGAAGGCGGCATGTTCTACTGGGCTGATATCCCTGGGCTGGATACCAGCGTAATGCTCGAACATGCCGTAAAGCGAGGAGTCGCCTACGTACCAGGGGCTCCTTTCTATGTAGACGGCCCAGAGAAATCCCGCCTCAGATTGTCGTTTGCGAGTGCATCGGCTGAAAAGCTCGCGGAAGGAATCCGGCGGCTCGGCGAGTGCATCAGGGATGAATTGGAACGTGTAGCGCAATGTAACGGACGTCTGGAGTAACTGTCATGAGCCGTATCGATTTTTTGCAGGGTTCAATTGTAGCCCTTCTTACACCGATGTCTGTGAATGAGCAGATTGACTATGCGGTCTTTGAGCGCCTTGTGGATTTTCACGTGGACGCCGGAACGCAGGCAATTGTCGTGGCGTCGACAACAGGGGAGGGACCAACGCTGTCACTTGATGAGCACGTGCACTTATACAGACGTGGGGTTCAGCACGCAGCTGGCAGGATTCCGATCATTGCGGGGGTGGGATCACCGTCGACGCGCGTTGCATGCGAACTTGCCAGAGAAGCAGAACACGAGCAGGTCGATGCCATTCTCTCTGTTACGCCCTACTACAACCGGCCGAACGTCCTCGGCATGGAACGGCACTTCACAGCAGTTGCCGATGCGGTGGGTGTCCCGGTCATCCTGTATGACGTCCCTCACAGGACTGGTGTGCGCATTCCCGAGGAGTTGATCGTTGGACTCAGCCATCACCCGAATATTGTGGGTCTGAAGGACGCCACCGGAGATCTGCAGCGAGCGGTGCGTCTTATCGCTACGGTTGCGCCCGACTTCCGGATTGTCAGTGGGGATGACTCGTCGGCTTTCGGCCTGATGGCGGCAGGTGGCTCGGGCGTTATCTCGGTGGCAGCCAATGTCGCACCGTCGGCGGTTCGAGCCATGTGTGAGGCGATTCGGCGGGGTGATATGGACGACGCTGCAAGGCTCGAGGAGCTCCTCAATCCCCTTTATGACGTTCTTTCCGCCGATACGAATCCCGTTCCGGCGAAATGGGTCGCGCATCAGCTCGGTTTGATGGGTTCAACGCTGCGAGCGCCGCTTGTCGTTCCGCCTGTGCTCGCTCACTCACTGGAAACCAGCGTCGCATTCGAGACATCCAGGCATCTGCTCGGACGGTAGCCACCGTCCCGTGATTGCCACGCTGCTGTCACCGACCTTTCACAGATGAGAAAAAGAAAAACGAGTGAACTATCTTCCGATACTGTCGCCGATTATTCACGGCGCGCATGATGTTCCCGTGGGCTGGCGCAGGCGGCTGTTGGCCACGAATCACAAGGATATCGGGACGCTGTATTTGCTGTTCGCGATGACGATCCTGATGGTTGGTGACGTGATGGCACTGATGATCCGGCTGAGCTGGTTGAACCTGGCCTGCAGATCATGCGGCCGGAGTTCTTTAATCAGCTCGTCACGGAATACGGCCTGATCATGATCTTCGGGGCAATCGTGCCTGCGTTCGTGGCGCTAGTAGACTGGATGATTCCGCTGCAGATCGGCGCGCCCGATATGGTGTTTGCACGCACGAACAATCTGAGCTTCTGATTGTTCCCGGTGTTCACCGTGCTGCTGCTCGGCTCGTGATGGGTGCCGGGCGGCGCGCCGGCCGCCGGATGGAAGATGTACGCTCCACTGTCTACGCAGATGGGTCCCGGCATGGATCTGCCGATTTTTGCGATTCATATTGTGGGCGCTTAGGCCCGCGGCGGCGCCTGCATACTGGTCGCGATTAAAAGCCAGCACAGAACGAGCCCCGAGCACGTGTAGAACACCGCACTCGGCCCGTCGATCTTCAGCAGCCAGCCGCCGACCACACCACCGAGCGCGAGCCCGATCGACTGCGTCGTGTTGTACACGCCGGCCGCCGCGCCCTTGCGCGTGCCGGGCGCGAGCTTCGACACCAGCGATGGCTGCGACGCCTCCAGAATGTTGAAGCCGAGGAAGTAGACGAAGAGGATCGCTGCCATAATCAGAATGGTATGCGGTGCAGCGCCGAGCAAAAGCTGGCCGATCAGGATAAGACCGATCGCCGAAACCAGCACGGGCTTCATCTTGCCCCGCTTTTCGGCGACGATGATTGCCGGGACCATCATCGCGAATGCGAGTCCCATCACAGGCAGATAGATCTTCCAGTGCGACGCGACCGGCAGCCCGGCGTCCACGAGAAGGCGCGGGACGACGAGAAAGAGCGCCGTCTGCGTCGCGTGCAGGACCAGCACGCCGAAGTTCAGCCGCAGCAGCTCTACGTTGTGTAGCACCTCCACGAACGGCGCGCGCACGTGTACTGGCTTGGGCGCATCCGGAACGATCCACAGCACGATGCCCACCGCGAGGATCGAGAACACGCCGACGAGCGCGAAGAGACCGCTCATCCCGACCCAGTGAAATACGATCGGCGCACCGACGATCGCCACCGCGAACGACACGCCAATCGAGCTGCCGACCATCGCCATCGCCTTGGTGCGATGCTCTTCGGCGGTGAGGTCGGCGATGAACGCGATCACCGTGGACGACACCGCGCCCATCCCCTGAATCACCCGGCCGACGATAATCCACGTCATGTCATGCGCGAATGCCGCGACGAAACTGCCGAGCGCGAAGATCACCAGGCCCGTCGCGATGACGGGCTTGCGTCCCACCTTGTCCGAGATCCAGCCGTAAAGGATGTAGAGGAGCGACTGCGTGACGCCGTAGGCGCCGAGCGCGATGCCGACGAGCAGAACGTTGTCGCCGCCGGGGAACGTTTTCGCGTAGACCGAAAACACCGGCATGATCATGAAGAGGCCCAGCATGCGCAGCGCGAAGATGGCGGCAAGCGACACGGTCGCGCGCAGCTCGGGCGCACTCATGCGTGAATACGTGACGGACGGATTGGACATCGGGAGCGTGTCAAACGAACGGATAAAAAAACCAGCAGTCAAGCGGGGGTGAAGGAGTGTGCCTCCGATGCATCACGGAGGCGACTGCACGTCCTGTCGCGCAAGCTGGGGAAAATAGGACTGCCCGCAGAAATTCGCACGGTCATGCCGAAGCGCGATTGGTAAAATATCATGCCGTGATATACAGGTCAAATCTATCCGTTGCGAATAGAACTGCTGCCCATATTTACCCACCGGCTGCTTCTGTTCAATTCAGGAATCTCGGCCGACAATCCGCCAATCGTTCCGCATTGCTCCGGTGAGTGTCCGCTCCCGTAACTGATGTTCGCCCAGATTTTTCGCGTGCAACTCTCTCCTGAGTTCGAACGATTGGGTAGGACATCCGATGCCAGCGACGTCATGTAAGTCCGTGCGCCAGGCGCATAGCGGGCCTGGAAGGCAGCTGCCTGAGCGTGCCGTGAGCACAGAGCAGAGCCTCACCCGCCGGCGATTCAGCGACCACCCTCGAGGTGGATTTTTGTAGTTCTGGAGTTTCCCTATCATGACCACTGTGACTACGTCCCCCGCGCTTTCCGATGCTGTCACTGCAGCACAACCTCGTCTCACCGAACTGGCCCACGGCGGTGGCTGCGGTTGCAAAATTGCCCCCGGCGTACTTGCGCAGTTGCTGAAGCGCTCCGCTCCGGCGGCCCGTTTCGCGGACCTGTTGGTCGGCAACGAAACATCGGACGACGCGGCCGTCTATCGTCTCAACGACGAACAAGCCATTGTCGCAACCACCGACTTTTTCATGCCCATCGTCGACGACCCGTTTGATTTTGGACGCATTGCCGCAACTAATGCCCTGTCTGACATCTACGCGATGGGTGGCAAACCGCTCCTGGCACTCGCGGTCGTCGGTATGCCGCTCAAGACTCTGGCACCCGAAACGATTGCGAGCATCCTGAAAGGTGGGGAGTCGGTGTGCGCCGCCGCTGGAATACCAGTCGCTGGGGGACACTCGATCGATTCGGTCGAGCCGATCTACGGACTGGCTGTGTTCGGCCTTGTGCATCCGCAGCGCATTGTCCGCAATGACGGTGCACGCCCTGGCGACGTGCTGGTCCTCGGCAAACCGCTGGGCGTCGGCATCCTGTCCGCTGCATTGAAGAAGAACCTCCTTGGCGCCGCTGGATACCAGGCGATGGTTACGGCCACGACCCAGCTCAACCGAACCGGTTCCCAGCTCGCTGGACGGCCGGGTGTCCACGCGATGACAGACGTAACGGGCTTCGGCCTGCTTGGTCACACTCTGGAACTGAGCCGCGGCGCAGGGATAAGCGCGCGGATCCGGTATGCCGACCTTCCTTGGCTCGACGGCGTGCAGGCACTCGCGGGCGAGGGCGTGGTGACAGGCGCCTCGGGACGCAACTGGCACTCGTACGGTGTGGATGTCGCCCTGGCTGGTGGCCTGCCGCCACAGGCCCAGGCGCTGTTGACGGACCCGCAGACTTCCGGTGGTCTTCTGATTGCGTGCTCGCCGGATGACGCCGATACCGTACTCGCCCTGTTGCGCGCAGATGGTTTCGACAGCGCGGCGGTGATCGGCGAAATGGTCGATGGTCCAGCGAAAGTCGTGGTCGTCTAAGGTACGAACCGTTGGGACGTTGCGTTTTCAGGCATCAGTTCGGGATTGCCCGAAGCATTCTGGAAGCAAGCCGTCTCCCTTAAACAAACCTTGGAGCACGACCGTGGCAAATTGGCAGGACTTCAAGCGCGACTATCTGATCCGGTTCTGGTCTCCAACGCCAGCCCTCATCGCCGCAGGCGTGCTGTCGGCCTACTATTTTGGGATCACAGGGACGTACTGGGCCGTCACTGGCGAATTCACACGCTGGGGCGGCGCGGTGCTGCAGTTGTTCGGCTATCACCCGGAAACCTGGGGCTACTTCAAGCTGATACACCTCGATGGCTCGCCGTTGGATCGGGTCGACGGGATGATGGTCATCGGAATGTTCGCGGGCTGTCTAAGCGCCGCGCTATCGGCGAACAACGTCAAACTGCGCCTACCCCAGCACCCCATTCGCGTCGTCCAGGCACTTGGCGGCGGAATCGTCACGGGCTTCGGTGCACGCCTTGCCATGGGGTGCAACCTGGCGTCTTTTTTTACCGGCATTCCGCAGTTCTCGCTGCACGCATGGATTTTTGCGGTTACAACCGCCGCCGGTACATGGTTCGGTGTGCGCTTCACCATGTTGCCGATATTCCGGACACCGCTAAAACTGCAGAAAGTGTCGATCCCACAACCGCTTGACACACAACACGCGCGCGCCGCGCGCCGCTTCCGGCTTGGCATGCTGGTCTTCGCGGCATTCGTGCTGTGGGCTGTCGTCAGAACCTTTGCTGTACCGCGACTCGGCCTTGCCGCACTGTTCGGCGTTGCGTTCGGGCTAATCGTGGAACGCGCGCAGATCTGCTTTACGTCGGCTTTTCGTGACTTATGGCTCACCGGCCGCACACAGATGGCGAAGGCCATCCTGATCGGCATCGCCGTGAGCGTGATAGGCGTCTACACGTACACGCAGCGGGGCGTGCCGCCGATTACGATGTGGGCGGGCCCGAATGTCGCGATCGGTGGGCTGCTGTTCGGGTTCGGCATCGTGATCGCAGGGGGCTGTGAGACGGGCTGGATGTGCCGCGCCGTAGAGGGCCAGGTACATTACTGGCTGGTCGGAACAGGCAGCATCATTGGCGGCACCCTTCTCGCGGCATGCTGGGACAGCCTCGCGCCTGAACTCGCAACCCCGTACCCCAGGATCAACCTGCTCACCGCGCTTGGTCCGCAGGGCGGCCTGTTCGCCACCTACCTGATGCTCGCACTGGCGATGGCAGCCATCGTGTGGTGGGAGAAAATATTCTTCGCGCGGCGGAAAACAAAAGTCGCAACCGATGATGCGAAATCACTTGGGCTTTCAAAGGAATCGGCATGAGCCAGCTCACCTCATATACGCCAACTTATCGCCTCGATATAACAGGCGAGCCTTGCCCCTACCCGGCAGTTGCGACACTTGAGGCAATGCCGCAACTGCAGCCTGGCGAAATTCTGGAAGTCGTTACCGACTGCCCACAATCTATCAACAACATTCCGGCCGATGCCCGTAATCACGGCTATGAGGTACTGCAGATCCAGCAGGACGGTCCGACAATTCGCTATTTGATCCGGCGTTAAGCATCTTGGCCGGCACCATATGAAGTTCAAGTTGCTAACCAGCCGCCGACTATTGTGGCCAACCTGTCCACTGGATACCGACATGGGATCTGTGCTGCCGACACTGCCGGCAGATCGCGCTCGTATCAGTATCCGATCCAGCAGGTCGCTCAGGTTCAAACGTTTCGTACTGCGACGCCTTCATAACTCAGAAGCTTTTACGCAATTCCCGTTCGTTGCGTGAGACGAACGATTTGGGTCGTCTGAAACTATCTCCAACGACAAGATAGTCAAAAAGCACGGTCACGGTCACCGATCTGGCGGAGCACTGTCGAAGCGACGCACATCCGGAATGCACAATTCTGCACAAGATGGCCAAAAAAAATGAGTCGCAGCGCTTTACCTTCCCCCGGTTGGAAGGTCCAAACTGGGTTTCCCTACATCAAAACGGAATCTTCAAAATGGAACTGGAAGTCAAAGACATGACCTGCGGGCATTGTGCGGGCGTCATCACGAAAGCGGTCAAGGACATCGACGCACAGGCGAAAGTGGATATCGACGTTGCAACCAGGATGGTGCGCATCGAATCCGCCCACGCTGCAGGCGATCTCCTGTCTGCCATCGAGGATGCGGGATACACCCCGACTGTTCGCGCGTGACGCCTTTGCCGGCATGATGCCGGTCCCGCAGTCCTCTACGGCCGCACCACCGGTGCGGCCTTCCACACGACCATGGCTACCGAACTTCTGAATGTCAATCGCGCTATGTCTGGCGCTGCCACTTCCTTCGAGCTGCCCATTGAGGGCATGACGTGCGCGTCGTGCGTTGCACGGGTGGAAAAAGCGATTGCGCGCGTGCCCGGCGTGACGCGAAGCTCTGTGAATCTTGCGACCGAGAAAGCGTCTATCGAAGCTGAATCTCTTCAGGCGCAAGCTGCCGTCGCAGACGCAGTTCGTGCGGCCGGCTATGGGGTGCCAGAACAGGAGGTCGTCCTGAGCATCAATGGCATGACCTGCGTATCGTGTGTCGCGCGCGTTGAGAAGTCACTCAACAAGGTCGTCGGCGTGTCATCGGCCAGCGTGAACCTGGCGACGGAACAGGCAACGATAAGGGCACTTGCCAGTGTCTCCCCGGATGCTCTCGTGGGTGCCGTACAGAAGGCAGGATACGACGCGAGCATTCCGGCAACTAACATCGACCCGTCGCCGAAGCGAGACCTGGCAGCGCTCAAGGTAGGCGGTGCAGCCGTTTTCAGCGCGCCGCTTGTCGTGCCGATGGCGGCGCAGTGGGTCGGCCACCACGTCATGCTGCCGCTCTGGCTTTCGTTGGCTCTCGCGACAGTCGTGCAGTTCGGGTTCGGCCTGCGTTTCTACAAATCAGCCTGCAAGGCGGTGCTCGCGAAGGCCGGCAACATGGACCTGCTGGTTGCGCTCGGTACGTCGGCAGCGTACGGGCTGAGCGTCTATGAGGTCATCGCTCATCCGGGTGCGATGGGCCATCTGTATTTCGAAGCATCGGCTGTTGTCATCACACTGGTCCTGTTCGGGAAATGGCTCGAAGCCAAGGCGAAGCGCCAGACTACGGAGGCTATCCGCGCATTGAACGCACTCCGGCCTGACAGGGCGCGTGTCCGCATGGACGGGACTGAGCACGAGCTACCTCTCACCGCCGTACGCATCGGCACCCAGGTGGTCGTCCGCCCGGGTGAGCGCGTGCCGGTAGACGGCAAGATTCTGGAAGGCTCCAGTTCAGTGGACGAATCACTGATCACGGGCGAAAGCCTGCCCGTCGCGAAGCAGCCCGGCGATAAGGTCACCGGCGGGGCCATCAACGTCGACGGATTGCTTGTCATCGAGACGACGGCCGTCGGCGCGGAAACAACGCTCTCCAGAATCATCCGGCTGGTCGAATCCGCTCAGGCGGAGAAGGCGCCCATTCAGCGATTGGTCGACAAGGTCAGTGCTGTATTTGTGCCGACGATTCTGGCCATTGCGTGCGTGACTTTCGTTGGCTGGATGCTCTACTCAGGCAACGTGGAAACCGCCATTCTCAACGCGGTCGCCGTGCTTGTTATCGCCTGCCCGTGCGCATTGGGACTGGCAACACCGACCGCCATCATGGCTGGCACTGGGGTCGCGGCGCGGCACGGCATTCTCATCAAGGATGCCGAAGCCCTGGAAATGGCTCATAGAATCAATACCGTCACGTTCGACAAGACAGGCACGCTGACAGTTGGCAGGCCGGCACTCGTCGAGTTCCATACCCTTGGCCTCGCGCGCGGTGAAGGGCTCGCTATCGCGGCGGCTATCCAGCAGGGCAGCGAGCATCCGCTGGCGCATGCAGTGACGCAAGCAGCGCAGGCGGACGGGATAGTCGTTCCAAGGGCGAGTGACGTGCGTGCCATAGCCGGGCGGGGAGTGCAGGCGGTCGTCGATGCCCGGCCCTACGCCATTGCGAATGCCCGATTCCTGCAGGAATCGGGCATCAGGGTACCGGCGGCGATTCTTCTTAAGGGCAACGCTGCACAAGCTGGTGGACGGACCGTTTCGTGGCTTGTCGAATTGGGCAATACCAGCAAGGTGGTGGCGCTGCTCGCCTTTGGCGACACTGTCAAGGACACCGCGGTGGCGGCCGTTGACCAGTTGCATGCGATGAGAATACGGACGGTCCTGCTGACCGGCGATAACAAGGGCGCGGCACGCGCTGTAGCTGAACGGCTTGGTATTGGGGCAGTGAACGCCGAGGTACTGCCCGAGGACAAGGCGCGCGTCGTATCTGAACTTCGCGCGTCGGGTAGAACAGTTGCGATGGTCGGCGATGGCATCAACGATGCGCCCGCACTTGCTGCGGCGGACGTCGGCATCGCGATGGCGACCGGGACCGACGTGGCGATGCACGCGGCCGGCATTACGCTGATGCGCGGAGACCCCGCCCTCATCGCGGACGCCATCGACATCTCACGCCGCACCTACCGGAAGATTCAGCAGAACCTCTTCTGGGCATTCGTCTATAACGTGATTGGCGTGCCGCTGGCGGCGCTGGGCTTGCTCAATCCAGTAGTGGCAGGCGCGGCGATGGCGTTCAGTAGTGTCAGCGTTGTGAGTAACGCGCTGACGTTGCGGTTGTGGTCGCCTGATAAGAACCGTCGATAACCACCGCTACCCAACCGGGGAGGTGGAGCGTCTGGACTCGTTTCACCACGCCTCGTAGCAAAGCTTCCGGGAAACTCGGGAATAAAGGAAAAGACTCAATGTTGTTGCCTCGCCGAAAATTTTTAATGACCTCTGTTGTGACTACAACCGCGGCGCTTGCGGGATCTACGGCATGGGGCGCCAGCAATTTTTCGACAATAGAAAGTGGAAAAGGCGGTGGCACCCGGCGTCGTCTGCTCGTCGAGACGCGTTCAACCGACGTCAACGGCCGTGCCGCCACGATGTTCGGGCTGCGTCAACCTGACGGCACTCGCGGTCTTTTCCTGGATCCGGGTGAGCGTTTCCAGGTGGAACTGATCAATGGCCTGAAAGAACCGACCATCGTTCACTGGCACGGACAGGTGCCACCACCCGATCAGGATGGAGTCAGTCAGTTCGGCGTGCCGGAACTTCAGCCGGGCGAACGTCGGGCATACGATTTTGCGGCCCGTCCGGGCACCTACTGGATGCATTCGCACCATGGCTTTCAGGAGCAGCGGCTCCTTGCCGCTCCGTTGGTCGTGCGTACAGCTGACGACGTCCGGGCGGACGTCCAGGAGGTGCCCGTCTTTCTCGAGGACTTCCTTTTTCGCGACCCGCCGGAGGTCATGGTGGAACTGCAACGCTCCGGGACAAACAGCATGAAAGCCATGGCAGCATCGAGCCCTCGCGCAACATCTCCGGGCATGATCAAGATGGCGGACATGCGCGGCACGGCCGCCATGTCAGATTCCATGCCGATGAGCATGGACCTGAATGACGTCGAATTCGATGCCTATCTGGCCAACGACAGAACGCTTCGCGATCCGGAAATTGTCCGCGTCGAGCGAGGTGGAAGAGTTCGCCTTCGCATCATCAACGGCGCGTCATCGACGAACTTCCACATCGACCTGGGCCAGTTGGAGGGTACGGTCGTTGCTGTCGATGGCAACGCCACGCAGCCTCTTCGCGCAAGCCGCGTTCAGCTGGCAATGGCCCAGCGAATGGACATTCTGGTGCAACTGCCCAATGAGGCTGGCGTATGGCCGATTTTCGCGGTACGGGAAGGCGATCGGCAGCGCACGGGGATCATGCTTGCTGTTCACGGCGCAAACGTCGGAAAGGTCGCCTCCACAGCCTCGGAAAAATTCGGCGCGATCGGCTTTGATCAGGAGGCGCGCTTGTCTGCAGCGAGACCTTTGAGGCCCCGTCCCGTCAATGCGCAATTCATGCTGAAGCTAACCGGGTCAATGCATCCCTATGTGTGGGGATTCAACGGCAAGGGCTGGGACGATCGCGACGTTGTCAAGATCCGGTCCGGCCAGCGAGTGGCTATGACCTTTCACAACATGACGATGATGTCTCACCCCATCCATTTGCATGGCCACCACTTTCAGGTAGTAGCGCTTAATGAGAAGGCCTTTCCTGGCGCGATGCGCGACACCGTGGTAGTCCCTCCGATGGCGAAGGTGACGGTGGAGTTCGATGCGGACAACGCGGGACGGTGGCTAATGCATTGCCACAATCTCTATCACATGCAGGCGGGCATGATCACGGAAGTCGCGTACGTTTGACGCCCAGTTCCATGGACTTACTCGCCGAAGGTGCCTTGCGCCGGAGCGGATCGCCGGGATGGTCGGTGTCAAGTTGCCGGTAGCGAGCCGAAATAACAGTTCGTTACGCTGCGCGGCGAACCGGATCTGGTGTGGCGGGCCGTCGATGAGCATGTTGCCGAACTTTGGGACTTTTAGCGGAAGCGGTGCGACAAGGGAGATAGAGCCATCTTGTCATCTTCATCGTGACCACAAACGCGACCGCCTTGGGGACGTGACAGCACAGCCCCCGGGAAGCGCGACTGTTAACATATCATTCTGTGACGTATTGGTCAGATTTCACCGTTGCTGTTTATGCAAAACTTAAATCGTGGAATCGATGAGATAAACAGTCATTGCGCGGGTAGAACGTAATATCACACCATGATATATTGTCCGCCATCATTGATTTTTTCTGAATGCCCCATAAACGCATCCGTTCGCGGCCTGGCCGAGGCGAACTTCGAGGAATTGTCAGAGTTCCGCTACCACATGCAGTGCTTTGAGCGGTTCTTCGAAGAGGCAGCCGCGAACGACGGCATCACACCCTGCAGCAGGATGGACGACCCACTCACTACCTGATCCGCCGATGATCATCCCTCCAAGCTACGCCGTGAAATTTGCACTGCGCTCGGGCATGACTGTTTGATGTCCTGATGCGATGGTTCATAGCCCGCTGCTGTTTTCGCAACGGCAGCGAATATTGATAAACCTTGTTCTCTGATTTGAGGTCTGCTTCATGCTCAACATGACGCGTCGACAGTTTCTCAAGGTGTCGTCGACCACACTGGCAGGATCGAGCCTGGCCCTCATGGGCTTCGCTCCGACTCCCGCGCTCGCGGAAGTCCGCCAGTACAAGCTCACGCGCACTACGGAAACTCGCAACACCTGCACCTACTGTTCGGTAGGCTGCGGCATTTTGATGTATGGCTTGGGCGATAACGCCAAAAACGCCAAGGCCAGCATCATCCACATCGAAGGCGATCCGGACCACCCGGTCAATCGCGGCACGCTGTGTCCGAAGGGCGCGAGCCTGCTCGACTTCGTCCACAGCAAGAGCCGCGTCCAGTACCCCGAGTATCGGGCGCCCGGCTCCGACAAGTGGGAGCGCCTTTCCTGGGAAGACGCGCTCACTCGCATCGCGAAGCGGATGAAGCAGGATCGCGATACCAACTTCGTTGAAAAGACGGCAGACGGCAAGACCGTCAACCGTTGGCTGACCACGGGGATGCTCGCTGCGTCCGCGTCCAGCAACGAAGTCGGATACCTGACGCAAAAGGCCGTCCGCAGTATGGGGCTGCTCTCGTTCGACAACCAAGCGCGTGTCTGACACGGCCCGACGGTGGCAGGTCTTGCCCCGACGTTTGGCCGTGGAGCGATGACGAACCATTGGGTCGACATCAAGAACGCGGACGTGATTCTGGTGATGGGCGGCAATGCAGCCGAGGCGCACCCGTGCGGTTTCAAATGGGTCGTCGAAGCCAAGGCACATCGAAATGCACGCCTGATCGTGGTTGATCCGCGCTTTACGCGAACCGCATCGGTTGCGGATTACTACGCACCGATTCGTACCGGCACGGACATCGCGTTCCTTGGCGGCGTCATCAACTACCTGCTGACGCACGACAAGATCCAGCACGAATACGTGCGGAATTACACCGATTTCAGCTTTATCGTCAGTGAAGACTTCTCGTTCAACGACGGGATTTTCTCTGGCTATCACCCCGAGAAGCACAGCTACGACAAGAGCTCGTGGGACTACGAACGCGGCGACGACGGCTACGTCAAGAGCGACCCGACGTTGAGTCACCCGCGATGCGTCTATCAGCTGATGAAGACGCATTACTCGCGCTACACGCCTGAGATGGTCGAGAAGATCTGCGGCACGCCGAAGGCCAAGTTCCTGCACGTGTGCGAGATGCTCGCCAGCACGTCGGCGCCAAACCGGGCGGGCACGATTCTCTACGCACTTGGCTGGACGCACCACTCGACCGGCTCGCAGACAATCCGTACCGGCGCAATGGTGCAGCTGCTGCTCGGCAACATCGGCATTGCCGGCGGCGGGATGAACGCGCTGCGGGGGCACTCGAACATTCAGGGCCTCACAGACCTCGGCCTGATGTCCGGCATGCTGACGGGGTACCTGACCTTACCGGCAGACGCCGAGCAGGACTACGAGCATTACATCGAGAAGCGTGCGCTCAAGCCGTTGCGGCCCAACCAGCTCAGCTACTACCAGAACTATCGCGCCTTCCACGTCAGTCTCATGAAGTCATGGTGGGGCGACGCTGCGACCAAGGACAACAACTGGGGCTACGAGTACCTGCCCAAGCAGGATAAATCCTACGACTTGCTCCAGTCGATCGAACTGATGTACGAGGGCAAGTTGAACGGCTTCATTTGCCAGGGCTTCAACGTCATGGCGTCGGCGCCGGACAAGACGAAGGTGGTTGAAGGTCTGTCCAAGCTGAAGTGGCTGATCATCATGGATCCGCTCGCGACGGAAACGTCCGAGTTCTGGAAGAACTACGGGGAGTTCAACGACGTTGACTCGTCGAAGATCCAGACCGAGGTGTTCCGTCTGCCGACCACCTGCTTCGCCGAGGAAGACGGTTCGGTCATCAGCTCGGCACGCGTTCTGCAGTGGCACTGGAAGGGCGCGGAGCCGCCGGGCGAGGCGCGCAGCGACCTCGCGATCATGGGTGGCATCTTCACGCGCATGCGTGACATGTATCGCAAGGAAGGCGGTAAATTCCCAGATCCGATCGTCAAGCTGGCGTGGCCGTACGCCAACCCCGAGAGCCCGCGTCCGGACGAGCTCGCGCGCGAGTACAACGGCAGCGCGCTGACGGACCTCGGCGATCCTGCCAATCCTGGTAAAACGCTCTTGAAAGCGGGGCAGCAGCTGCCTGGTTTCGCGCTGTTGCGCGATGACGGCAGCACGGCGAGCGGCTGTTGGCTCTTCGCCGGTGCGTGGACGGAGCAGGGCAACCAGATGGCCCGGCGCGACAACAGCGACCCGACCGGCATCGGTCAGACGCTCGGCTGGGCGTGGGCGTGGCCGGCGAATCGGCGCATTCTCTACAACCGTGCATCGTGCGATGTGGACGGCAAGCCGTTCGATCCGAGCCGCAAGGTGATCGCGTGGGACGGCAGCCGGTGGACAGGGGCGGACGTTCCCGACTACAAGGTCGACGAAGCGCCTTCGCTGGGCATGGGTCCGTTCATCATGACTCAGGAAGGCGTGGCGCGCTTTTTCGTCCGCGGCGCGATGAATGAGGGACCGTTCCCTGAGCACTACGAGCCGTTCGAGACGCCGCTGGGCTACAACCCGCTGCATCCGCACAACCCGCAAGCGACGAACAACCCGGCGGCACGCGTGTTCCCGGGCGATCGCGCGAACTTCGGCAAGGCCGACCAGTTCCCGCACGCCGCGACCACGTACGGAATCACGGAGCACTTCCACTGCTGGACCACGCACGCACGCCTGAACGCGATCGTGCAACCGGAGCAGTTCGTGGAAATCAGCGAGGATCTCGCGAGCGAGGTGGGTGTTGTCGCGGGTGACCGCGTCAAGGTCTCGTCCAATCGCGGCTTCATTGTCGCGGTTGCCGTCGTCACCAAGCGGATCAAGCCGCTCACGATCGACGGCCGCAAGGTCCAGACGGTCGGCATTCCGTTTTCCTGGGGCTTCAAGGGCGAAACGAAACCGGCCTACCTCGCGAACACGCTGACTCCCTCGGTGGGCGACGCCAATGCCCAGACGCCGGAGTTCAAGTCGTTCCTGGTCAAGGTCGAGAAGGCATAAGGAGAAATCGTGTCATTACAGTCTCTTGATATCAAACGCCTCTCGGCCACCACGCTCCCCCCTCCGGGGGTGCGTGAGCCGGTTACCGGCACAGTCGCCAAGCTGATCGACGTCTCGAAGTGCATCGGCTGCAAGGCCTGCCAGACGGCGTGCATGGAGTGGAACGATCTGCGCGACGAAGTCGGCAATAACGCGGGCATCTACGACAACCCGCGCGATCTGACCGAGCACTCGTGGACGGTGATGCGCTTCACCGAGTACGAGAACCCGGCGGGCGACCTCGAATGGCTGATCCGCAAGGATGGCTGTATGCACTGCGAGGACCCAGGCTGTCTGAAGGCTTGTCCCTCACCGGGCGCGATCGTTCAGTATACGAACGGCATCGTGGATTTCCACGAGGAAAAGTGCATCGGCTGCGGCTACTGCGTGACAGGTTGCCCGTTCAACGTGCCGCGCATCTCGAAGAAGGACAATCGTGCCTACAAGTGCACGCTCTGTTCCGATCGAGTTGCGGTGGGACAGGAGCCTGCGTGCGTCAAATCCTGCCCGACCGGCGCCATCATGTTCGGCACCAAAGAGGACATGAAGCAGCAGGCGGAGGACCGCATCGAGGATCTGAAGGAACGTGGCTTCGAAAACGCGGGCCTCTATGATCCGGCGGGTGTCGGCGGCACGCACGTCATGTACGTGCTGCATCACGCCGACAAGCCATCGCTCTATCACGGGCTGGCGGACAACCCGCGGATCAGCCCCATGGTGCGGGTCTGGAAGGGCATCGCCAAGCCGCTCGCGCTCGCTGCGCTTGCAGCGACTGCGGTGGCGGGCTTCTTCCACTTCACCCGGGTCGGGCCGAATGAGGTCGAGGAATCGGACGAAGCGGCCGCCAAGGCAGATATGGGCGAAGAAAAGGAGCTGAGCGATGAAAAAGCCTGACTCGCATAGCCGGCATCTGATCGAGCGTTACAACGCCAATGAGCGCAGCAACCACTGGGTCACCGCGATCTGCTTCGTGCTGCTCGCGCTGTCGGGACTCGCGATGTTTCATCCGTCGATGTTCTGGCTCTCCGTGCTGTTCGGCGGAGGTCAATGGATGCGCATCCTCCATCCTTTCATCGGGGCGGTGATGTTCCTTTCTTTCGCGGGTCTCGTGGTGCGCTTCTGGCATCACAACCTGATCGACAGCAACGACGTGCAGTGGATGAATCAGATCGGCGACGTCCTCAACAATCGCGAGGACAAGCTGCCTGAGGTAGGGCGGTACAACGCGGGGCAGAAGATGCTGTTCTTCGTGCTCGTCAGCTGCATGGTGTTGCTGCTGTTGAGCGGCATCGTCATCTGGCGGCGCTACTTCTCCGCGTACTTTCCGATCGAGCTCATCCGGTTCGCGGCACTGATTCACGCCGTCGCGGCGTTCGGGATCATCGCCAGCATCATCGTCCACATCTACGCCGCGATCTGGGTGCGCGGAACGATGGGTGCGATGCTGAAGGGCACGGTGACGCCAGGCTGGGCGCGCAAGCACCATCGGCGCTGGTTCCGTTCGCTCGTCAAATCCTCGTCCGGGCGGTAAGGCCGGCGAGGTCCGCGGGCATGCCTGCGCTCAGGTATGCCCGCATGCAATACCCAACCGCACCTCGCCCGATAGGCGAGCCCCGTTTCATCATGGAGAAGCAGTGAACCGTATCCTCGTTCCCTCGGAGATTCAGGCGCTCCAGCACTCGACCATTCCGCGGGTCAGGTTGCCGCAACGCGCCGACGTATTTAAGGCGCGCGCGCAACGCATGCGCGCGCTCGCCACCGACGACCATCTCATTCGCGATTACCTGCTGCTGATGGCGGACCTTGTCGACGCCCAGCACGAGGCGCTTGCGCAAGTGAGCCGCCCGCTCATCACGCCGCTTCCACGCGCAGAGGACGTTTCGGTGCAGGCGATGCGCACCGGGGCGGCACAGTGGTCGCGCCGCCATCCGGAATGGCGCGGCGTGCTCGAGTTCCTGCTGTCGCGGCTCGAAACGACGCGCGAGCTGGAGGGCCCAGTGGCAGCAGCTTGCGGGCGGCTGCGCGGGCTCGACTCCGAAACGCTCGAACGTGAAGCCGACCTGCTCGTCACGGCGGACTACGAGGCATTTGTCAACCAGTCCGCACCGTTCATCGCTGCGGCGCTGCAGGTGATCTGGGCCGATGCGGCCAGTCGACTCACGCCCGAGCAGGTGCCGTATCCGGATACCCCCGGTGTGTGTCCCGTGTGCGGAACGCATGCGCTCGCGAGCATCGTGCGCATCGGCGGCGCTTACGAGGGCTATCGGTACCTCGCATGCGGTCTTTGCGCGACCGAGGCACATGTAGTGCGCGTCAAGTGCACGCATTGCGACTCGACGCGCGGAGTCTCGTATCAGATGATCGAAGGCCACCCCGGCTGGGCGAAGGCGGAGTCATGCGACGAATGCCACACGTATCGCAAGATCTTCTATCAGAGCAAGGAGCTCGGGGTAGAGCCGTTCGCGGACGACCTTGCGACGCTCGCGCTGGATCTCCTCATGAATGAGGATGGCTATCTGCGGGCCGCGCCGCACCCGTTCCTCAGGCCTTCAGCCGAGAGCGATTCAGGCGTGCATTGAGTCGCAAACGTCGGGGTCGTGTGTCCGTCTGTCTGCTGACAGTTTCGAGCGAGCTCTCTCGTTATCGTCTGTTCTCGATTGACTCTGGCGAGGCGTTACGCGCGGCGCTCCTCGGGTGGCTCGCCGACGAATACGCTGACCGGATACCGGTGGTGGCAGTCAAGCTGGGCAGAAATGGCATTGCCAAGCAGATTTTGTTGGCACGCACGAGGCGGACGCTTCGATCGAACGATGATCGCAGCTGCTGCTATCGCTTGCAACGCTTCGATTTGCTCGGCTACTGTTTCCGGCCACGGAGCTCGATGAATCGAGCTGGAAAGCTGTTCGTTAGTTTCGCTCCTGCGGTAAGCGACAAGGCAGCCAAGTCGATGCGCCTTCGAATGCGTCGGTGGCGGTTGCATCGTCGCAATGACATCGAACTTGTCGAGTTGACATCCTGATGCACCGGCCCCAGGTTGACCTGACCAGGGGCTTGGCGGAGCATACCCACGAAAATAGAAACAGCGCGCTGCGCGCGGCCGCTTTTTAGCCTGTCGCATTTCGGCGACCTGCGATCAGATCAGCGCGCAGCGGCAAAGCTCTGAGCCACCCATCGGCTGAAGACGTTCGTGAGGATGAAGCCAGCGAGCGTCATCGCGTGACCGCCTTGCATGCCGATCACCGCGAGACCGCCGGCGGCGATCGGCAGACCCACGACGCTTTCTGCGCGAAATTGCTCGCGCAGAAACAGCGCAGCGAAGATCAGCATGAAGAACGCCTGCGCCTGCAGCACGAGTGACGCAAGGCCGGCCGGCATGCCGACATACATCGCTGAAAAGAGGCGCGCGAACTGGCCGAACGAAATCGTCGCGCCGTACGCGAGCGGCCAGTGCCACGGTAGTTGCAAACGCTTGACGAAAAACACCGCCGGCACCGCCGCGAAAATGGAGCGAAGCGCACCGAGCAACATCGGCGGCACGCCGTGCAATCCGACCTTGACCACGACGTATAACGTGAGTCCGAAAGAAGCGCGGCGTGATCAGCCCGTATTTTCCCGACGGCGACTTGAAGGCCCAGTTCATCAACGCGAGACCCTATACACTTTCGGGACGCAAGCCGACTTATACTGCCGGTTACAATTGAGCTGATCTACACGTTCCGTTCTATCGGCTATTCGGTTGGAGCATGCGCCAGATTATGGGTGCCGGTGGATAAGGTAATCGCCGATGGCGCGTACTAGAGCATCGAGCGCACCGAGGCGTTCTCATGCGCGGGCGTGACGCCCGTCATGCCACCGCCGACCCATGCCGTTGTCCACGGCGAGGAGGATCGCGCTGGCATGATCAGGGCGTCAAATACTTCCAGGACAAAGGCATCTATGCATTCCACAAGAAATACGGGTATGGCCTGCGCTCGCGAGTTGAGGCGCAAATTTCGCGGAACCAGATCTTTCAGGCCGCGCTCGCGAGCACCTTCGCGATCGCTTCCGTCACCGGCCCGACGTTCTTCTCGTTCAAGCCCGCCACGCACATCCTGCCCGAGCGCAAGAGGTACATGCCGTGTGCTTCGCGCAGGTGCTCGACTTGGTCGGCCGTCAGCCCGGTATATGTGAACATGCCGCGTTGCTTGATATAACGTGTCAGCGCCTCGCCGCGAACATGTTGAAGCAGGCCGTCGTGAATGGCAACGCGCATTCTGGCAATGCGCTGGCACATCGCGGTCAGCTCGCTCTGCCACGCCAGAGTCAGTTCAGGCGTGGTCAGCACCCTGGTGATGATTTTCGCCCCATGCGTCGGCGGGTTGCTGTAGTTCGGGGTCGTTCAGCATCGCCGCTTCGGCTTCGCGCACGGCGTGCATCACCGGCAGGCGTCCGTCGTTGTCGGAATAGATGCCAATGCTCAGATTGACCTTGTTTGGACGTGGATCTTTTTGAAAATTCTCATTCAGGGTAAGGATCGGGTCGCCGGGATAGGCATCGACAACGAACATGGTGTTTCCTGACAGGATGGGAAGAGGCGAGCCGTCGCGACAAATGGGCAACTTGTGGCTCCACGGTAGCGCCACCGCCCGACAAGGCACCACGTGGCGGTTGGGACCGACAGGTGGCGCCTGCTTGTACTATTCAATGTTGCCAGCCGTGATTAATGCGACGAGATACTGCCGCGCAGTACCTACGCCGCATTCTTTTGGATGACGCGGTAGGTAATATCAGGCGCGGCCATCTCGACCGGAATCAAGAAGACGGGCATCTGCGATTCTCTGTGAGGTACATGATAGCGCGGCGATCGTTCATAGGGCGCAATCCACTGGTGCGATATCGCGTCAGCTTGTGGTGGTCTAATTTCCTCGGACAGGTCGATAGGGGGGACAATCCTGAATCGACGAGGAAAAACAATAGATGACAAGAAGGCGCCGACAATTTGACGCCAGCTTCAAGCTGGAAGTGGTACGGATGGTTCGGGACCAGGGGTTATCGGTTGGCGAAGTCAGCCGGTCGATGGACCTTGTTGAGACAGCCGTGCGGCGCTGGGTGGCCCAGTACGACGCAGAGCGTGCGGGCGGCCCCGGCGAGGGCAAGCCGCTGACGGCGGAACAGCAGCGCATCCGGCAACTTGAAGCAGAGAACCGGCAATTGCGCGAGGACAACGCGCTGCTAAAAAAAGCTTCGGCCTTCTTTGCGCGGGAACTGAAGTGACTTACCGCGTGGTAACTCACTTGCAACAGGAGGCCGTATCGGTCAGTGACGCCTGCCGGGTTTTGCAGGTGAGCCGCTCTGGCTACTACGCGCACCGGCGTGCCAGGCCGAGCGCGAGGAGCCTGCAGGAACAGACCCACGTCAAGGCAGCATTCGCCGCCAGCGGCGCGAGCTACGGCAGCCGGCGTGTAATGCATGCGCTGCGCGAGCAAGGGTTACGTCTTGGTCGTTACCGGGTGCGTACGCTGATGCGCGAGGCGGGCCTGCGCACGAGTTGGAAGCGCAAGTTCGTCTCGACGACCGACAGCAGGCATACGTTACCCGTGGCAGAGAATGTGCTGGACCGTCAGTTTGACGTAGCCGAACCGAATCGCGCGTGGGTTTCGGACATCACGTATATCCGCACGGCGCAGGGCTGGCTGTATCTGGCGGTCGTGCTGGACCTGTACTCGCGCAAGGTGGTTGGCTGGTCCATGGCGCCTACCATGCCGGCCGGACTGGTCATGTCGGCACTGGCCATGGCGCTGCAGCAGCGCCGGCCAGCGCCGGGGCTGGTCCTGCATTCGGACCGGGGCAGCCAGGGCGGATTCAACCGGTCGTCGCAACACTAGATTGTTGAACAGATTTTAGATACTCGTCCAGAGCTTCGACAGGTGTCTTCCAGCCAAGCGTTTTCCGGGGTCTGGTATTCAGTGCATTGGCAACGGCCTGGATCTCTCGAGCGCTCCACCTGGATAGGTCTGTGCCCTTTGGAAAGTATTGTCGCAGAAGGCCGTTCGTGTTCTCGTTCGTGCCGCGTTGCCATGGACTGTGCGGGTCGGCGAAGAATACCTTTACCTCAGACTCGACGGTGAAACGGGCGTGATCGGATAGTTCCTTGCCACGATCCCAGATCAATGATCGCCACAAATGGGCAGGCATGTCCGTCACGATCTTCTTGAGCGCATTGGCCATCGTGACAGCCCCGTAGCCAGCCAGCGCGGGGCCGTTCTTCGTCCGGGGAGTCAACCCATAGCCTTTCTCCCGAGGCAGGTGCACGAGCATGGTGAAACGGCTTGATCTCTCCACCAGCGTCCCAATAGCAGATCGGTTCAGGCCGATGATCAGGTCACCCTCCCAATGCCCTGGCACGGCACGATCCTGCACTTCTGCAGGCCGGCTAGATATCATCACATCCTCACTAACGTGCGCCCAAGCCTTGGCTTGTGCCCTGGCCCTCGGTACGCGCAACGCCCGCCCTGTGCGAAGACAGCTGACCAGCTCGCGCTTGAGGGCACCTCGGCTCTGGATATAGAGAGCCTGGTAAATCGCTTCGTGAGAGATGCGCATAGATTCGTCATCCGGGAAGTCGAACTGCAGCCGTTTGGAAATCTGTTCGGGCGACCAGCTATTAGCCCATTTACGGTCACCGCGATGCGGCTTGTTTCTCCCTTTGAACGGTGCTTGCCGAGGCCCAGCAATCGCACGGCCATCAGCATCGCGAACCTTGCCCTCCAAACGGTCTTGCACGTAGTGGTGCAGCCGTGGGTTAGTCACCAGTTTCGACGGTTTGGGTCTTTTGGCAACCAGTTCGGCCTTCCACTGCGCAACCGAAGCCCGATACTCAAGCTGGCCGCTACGAGTTGCAGCATTACGTGTCAGTTCCCGGGAGACCGTTGACGGGCTGCGTCCGATACGGCGAGCGATCTCGCGTACTCCGACGCTTTGGAACGAAAGTAACCCAATCTCTTCTCGCTCCGCGAACGACAAGTACCTCCCGGATAAGGGGTTCGACATGAAAAGTGGCATGCCGCCATTATGACGAAACCAGCGAGTGCCTACCGCCTGCGACACGCCAACCGCCTCTGCAGCCTTCTCACTTGTAATGCCTGTCGCGATTTGCTCCCAAAATCGCCGCTCGATCTCACGCCGATGCGACGGCGCACCTGGCGAGCGCATCGCTGCTCGCCCTGTCAACTTATACATCCACCCCGCTGGTCGTCCCATAAACACCTCCTCGAACAAAGGTGTTGCGACGACCGGTTGAATCCGCCCAGTATGCGAGTGACGAGTACCAGGCATTGCTGAAGCAGCATCACGTGGTTTGCAGCATGAGCCGCAAGGGAAATTGCTGGGACAATTCAGTGATGGAGCGGTTCTTCCTGAACCTGAAGATGGAACGCGTGTGGCAGCGCCGGTACGCCAACCATGATGAGGCACGGCGCGACATCAATCAGTACATCGTCGGTTTCTACAACGCCGTACGTTTGCATTCGACCTTGGGCTATCTGTCGCCCGCTGCCTACGAGGCGAAACCGACAGTGAAAGAACCTATCTGCCTGTCCGAAATAACTTGACCACTACAGCCTCTCGTGATGCGCTTTCGTCGACCATTCGGCGACTACTGGACACGCAGCACGCCGGCCATTCGGACGCGCCCGCGATCCGTAGGCTCTACATGCAGCATATGTTAGTTGGACTCGGAAATAAGTTGGAGCATCAGTTGACGGAGAAAATATCGAAGCAGAGCCGCGAGGCGCGCTAGCGAGGGGCAGGCAGTTGCATCTGCTACTCTGCTGCGCTCATTTAGGAGGCAACTGTTGCTTACCCGTGCATGGTGGACGTTCTAACATCTGCCACGTGCCTCGGTCGAAGTTGGGCGTCGTGTGCCGGAGCGAAATCGGGCGATGGGTGATGTCGCAGACCATATCCAGAAGTTCTGGGAGTCACGGATGCGCAGGCAGATCCTCGAAAGCCTCGATGAGCATGGCGCAGAGGTCTCAGCGAAACCGTCTGGACGTTCGCTCGTTCAGCATCGTGCACTACCTGAGCTGAGACTGCCGCGTCGATGAGCGGAGGACACCCGGCCAGGGCGCATCAATAGGATGAGTGTCCGATGAGAGGCCCCGCCGTGGCGCTTCAGTAGGGTGTCCGTCGCGGACATCCGGGAAAAATCGGGAGTTTCCATGAAATCCATCCGTTTAGTTATACAAACTATATGACTAGCTATATGAAGAAGATTCTGTATAGTACTAGGAGAGACCGACAATGAAGAGGGCGCGATCAAATCTGAAGTGCAACACCTTCCTCGTGTAAGGTGCGCACATGCAAAAAAGAAGAACGTATCAACAGCTTCAGCCTGAAGAGCGCATGACCATTGCAAGCATGAAGCAGCAGGGTTCGAGTGTTCGGGCGATGGCCCGAACACTCGGGCGCCCGGCATCAACTGTGAGCCGCGAGCTGATCAGGAACACGTGTTCTGTCGTGGGCTATGCGTCTGCCCCGGCGCAGTCGCTCAGCACGAGCCGACGCGAGGCTGCGCGCCCATGTCCCAAGCTGCACCCTCAAAGCATGTCGTGGCGCATCGTACTCACCCTGCTGGAATGGAAGTGGTCGCCCCAGCAGATCTCAGGTACGCTCAAGCGCATGTGGCCCAACGACCCGACCCAGCACGTCTCGCACGAGACCATCTACACTGCCATCTATGCGCAGCCACGCGGTGAACTGCGCCGCCAGCTGATCGCCTGTCTGCGCCACGGTCACAGCACCCGCCTGTCACGCAAGCGCGGCACTGACCGGCGCGGCCAGATCGCCGACATGGTGAGCATCCACGTGCGCCCGCCTGAGGTCGACGATCGGGTGATGCCTGGTCACTGGGAAGGTGACTTCATCGTGCGACCTGCAAGTCGCATGTTTCTCTGTTTCACGGGGGCAGGTATGACCTGATGAAACCAGCTGTTCCATCAGCTGTTCCCTACCCGGGCATGCAGAACCGGTAACAGTTCTGTGTGAAGCCTCGGGGACAACGTAGCCGCCGGATACCCGGTACGCCGAGCCGTGAGGTAAGGCGGAATCTGCCAGCACAAAGGCGGAGAGGCGCAAGGGATGGGTGGGTACGACCAACACATGTGAACGTCCGAAACGCGCCGTTACGCCTAACAAGCCAAACGTGCTGACAGGCTTGAACCAAAAACGGTATGCGGCAAGGAATGGCTTCTGATGAATGGGCCATCATGGACAGTACGCCGCCGGCGCATAGGACGGGTCCGAACCATCCGGAGAATCATGTGGAACAGGGTAAGCCCGTATCGCTGCCCAATGGGCAGGCGAACCGCAAGGCGAGCTGTTGGCGGTGCGGGTAAAGGAATGCGGAGAAAGCGAATGCCCGGCTGTAACGGACGGGATACGGGCTGAAACATTGCCCGACGCGAAAGCGGGCAGACTTCCGCGCGGTCATTCATGGCGAGAGAAACTTGATCAATCGTTGTACGAGGGAAAGCAGATGACGGCGCACGACACGGAAGTGTCGGGCGCTGGTGCGCCCTCGCACGCTGCCCGGATGTGGGACCAGGCAAACTGGGCATCCATCGAGGCAGAGGTGAGACGACTTCAGTTGCGTATCGCCAAGGCGGTCCGGGAAGGCCGATGGGGCAAGGTGCAAGCCTTGCAACGTCTGCTGACCCGCTCGCATAGCGGCAAGATGCGGGCCGTGAAGCGGGTGACGGAAAATCGCGGCAAGAGAACGCCGGGGGTGGACGGCAGGATCTGGCCATCCTCGGCGGCCAGATGGAAAGGCGTGTTGTCGCTGCGTCATCGGGGTTATCGTGCGATGCCGTTGCGGCGTGTTTACATTCCTAAGAGTAATGGAAAGAAGCGTCCTTTAGGAATCCCATGTATGCGGTGTCGGGCGATGCAGGCTTTATGGAAGCTCGCTCTGGAACCCATTGCGGAGCCCATGGCGGACCTGAATTCCTACGGCTTTCGGCCCGAACGCTCGGCTGCCGACGCCATCGAACAGTGCTTCATCACTCTGGCAAGGCGTGCATCGCCAGAGTGGGTTCTGGAAGGTGACATACGGGGCTGTTTCGACAACTTCAGTCATCTCTGGTTCCTGGAGCACATACCGATGGACAAGACGGTCCTGCGCAAGTGGCTTGAGGCTGGCTATGTTGATGAGGGAACCCTGTTCCAATCGCGGGCGGGCACGCCTCAGGGCGGTATCATCTCGCCCGTGATCGCGAATATGGCGCTGGATGGACTTGAGGCAGCAGTACACGCGAGTATCGGTGTCTCGAAACTCGCACGCCGCACGGCCAAGCTCAACGTTATCCGATATGCCGATGATTTCGTGGTGACCGGTGCTTCGAAAGAAGTGCTCGAATCCCGCGTTCTTCCGGCGATCCGTCGTTTCATGGCGGACCGTGGTCTGGAACTGTCGGAGGAGAAAACCCGGATCACGCACATAACGGAGGGTTTCGATTTCCTTGGCCAGAACGTACGCAAGTACGGCGGCAAACTGCTGATCAAGCCAGCGAAGAAGAGCATCAAATCGTTGCTTGACAAGGTCCGGGAGGTCATCAAGGGCAGCGCGGGCGCCACCCAGGAAGCGCTGATACGGCAACTCAACCCGCTCATCCGGGGCTGGGCCATGTATCACCGCCACGTCGTGGCGAAAGCAACCTTCTCATTGATAGACTCGCACATCTGGCAACTGCTCTGGAAGTGGGCTGTGCGCAGGCACCCAACGAAAGGAGCACGATGGGTGAGGAGGCGATACTTCCGGATAGACGGACAGCGGTCATGGGACTTTGCGACGGAAGAAACCCGGGCTGACGGCAGCATCGGCAGTCTGCGGCTATTCCGCGCAATGACGGTCGCAATCATGCGTCACGTCAAGATCCGTGGGCCCGCTAATCCGTTCGATCCGGCATGGACGTCCTACTTTGCCCGTCGTCGCGCCGCGAAACATCCCGTCGGCTTGTCCGGTGCCACCCCATGGTGCTGAAGAATGGCTTGAGCCGGATGCGAGGTGACTCGCCCGTCCGGTTCTTAGGGGAGAACGTGCCGGTAACGGTACGTTCTTACCCGACAAGGGCGCCGGCAATCAGTCTTCCGTCGGCGTGCTGGTTGAGCGCACCAGTCGCCTGGTGCTGCTGGCGAAGATGGAAGATGCCACCGCCGCCTCGGCCCTGGCGGGCTTCACGGCCAAGCTGAATTCGATCGCTACCCCACTGCGCCAGAGCTTCACCTACGACCAGGGCAAGGAAATGACCCGCCATCAGGAGCTTAGCGCCGCCACCGGCGTGCGCGTGTACTTCTGCGATCCGCACAGCCCCTGGCAACGCGGCACCTGCGAGAACACCAACGGGCTGCTGCGTCAGTACTTGCCAAAAGGCACCGACCTTTCGATCTACAGCCAGGACGAACTCGATGCCATCGCCGACAGCCTCAACAGCCGACCTCGCGCTACCCATGCATTTCATTCGCCATTCGAGGTCTTCGAACGTATGCTCGCAACCGCTTCGATAACCTCAGCTTCCGTTCAATAACCCCCTGTTGCGCTTCACTCTTGAAACCGCCGAGGAATTACCTGAAGTTCAAGCCACAAACTCCCGTCGTTCGGACTGTTTTTTGAGATTTTTAAATGGCACGTCCGGGGCAATCATTCTGCCGATTTGATCGCAGGCAACGATCCCAAGTATGCCTCTCCGGCGTCTGATCTGCTAGGCTCGAATTGGGCCATTTCTGGTTGTACAGCTTGATGTACGTGCGATGGACTGCCGGGCATGGCTGACCGAACTCATAGGCCTCTCGAAGAATCGGAAAGACCGCTTTGTCTCCATTGGAAGCAACCCGCCGGCGTACTACCCGGTCACCGTCAAGACGCCGATGTTCCGATAACTTATCGAAAGTGATTATTCCGCCAACGCAAGTCCGCTCTTCCGATACGGCCATGACTACGGTTGCTCTTATCGCCTTTGCCGGCGCTCAATCCCTTGATATCGCAGGGCCCATGGATGTATTTTCCGAGGCCAATCGGTTCCTCCTGCCCGAGGCGTACTATAAACTTGAGGTGATTGGTGTCGAACAGGGACCGCTTCGCTGCTCCAACGGGATCGTCGTTTACCCAGACAGGCATTACAGCGAGGTGGATGACACTTACGATCTGCTACTGGTTGCGGGAGGACCTGAACGGCTGTGGTGCAAACTCGGTAGGCGGCCGAGAAATCGCCCATGTTTCGGAGACCTCAACGAGCTGAAAGAACCGCCATCCAAATCGATGGCGAAGTGGTATCTTTGAGATGCATGTTGGTGAGATCGAACTGGCCGTTGCGAATGCGATGCATCAGTTCGATGCCGGAGAGGGTAACGGCGGCGCTGTGGAACCGCTTGAACCCGAGCATCACGTTCACCCGCGATTTGATGTGGCGGTGATCCTGCTCAATGAGGTTATTCAGGTACTTCGAGGATCGCAATTTCGTTCGCCTGGGTAGCGACTCGTCGGTCTTCATCTCGCGGACCGCCCGATGAGATGCCGCGTAGCCGTCCAGCGTAATCGTCTCAGGAGCGCGTCCCTGAGTTCTGATTGCCTTCGCGAAGAACGCCTTTGCCGCCGCCACGTCGCGCCTCGCGCTGAGGCGAAAATCGATCGTCTTTCCCGCCCGGTCAACGGCGCGGTAGAGATAGGCCCATTTGCTGCGAATCTTCACGTAGGTCTCGTCGACTCGCCACGACTGACCGGCTGTCGTAGCCAACCGATTCCAGCGTTTGACGAACTCGGGCGTGTAGCGCTTCACCCAACGCAGGATCGTAGTGTGGGCGAGGGACAGGCCGCGCTCAGCCATCATCTCGACAAGATCACGCAGACTGAGCTTGTAGCGCAAATACCAACGCACGCAAAGGACGATGACTTCGCGGTCGAAATGACGCCCGTTGAACAATCATTCGAGATCTTTCAGCTTGCTCATTGGCTCGTGGTCGTCAAAAGCTCAAGAGTAACAGACCGACGCGCCGGAATTGCACCACAACCCTGAAGACCCGGCGATCATCGGTCCGTGCCGGCTGCACGTGCTGGCACTGGCTGCACAGCAACGGGGAGGCCACCTGAAAGTGTTGCCTCGAATCATCTTGCATGTTCCGACGTCATCCAATTTCATCGGATGTCTCGACATCGAAGTGTACAGATTGCTGGTCAAATCGTGGCGCAGCGAAGTTAAGACGATACTGCCGCGGGGAGACGCCAAGTCGGCGTTGGAAAACGCTTCGCATACGATGCGCATCGTTAAAGCCGCACTCGTATGCAATTGTCTTGAGCGGCGTGGTGGTGTTCTCAAGCAGCACTCGTGCCGCGTCCACTCGGGCGCTTTCAACGAACTCAGCAGGAGGGATCTTTGTATCGCGCGTAAATGTCCGGGCGAAATTCCTGGCGCTCATGTTGGCCACCTGCGCGAGAACGCTTACTGAAAGATCGCCTGTCAGGTTTGCAAGAACGTACTGCTGTACTTGTGCCACCGGTGAGCTTTCCTCGACATACGGCGTCAGATATGGGCTGAACTGTGATTGACCGCCCGCGCGCTGCATAAACACAACAAGACGCTTCGCTACATTCAGGGCGACTTCGCTGCCTTTCTCCTGTGTCAGCAAGTACAGCGATAGATCTATTCCCGCAGTGACTCCGGCCGATGTATAAAGCAAGCCGTCCTGCACGTAAAGGCGGTCAGCCTCGATCCTCGTTGAGGGGCAGAGTCGCTTAAGCGAGTCTGCATAATTCCAGTGAGTCGTGGCCGTCTTGCCGTCAAGCAGGCCTGCGCGCGCGAGAACAAAGGCGCCGCTGCAGATCGACCCATATTTACGCGCGCGACTCGTAGACCGACGAAGCCAGGTGTTGAAATCCTCGCTGAATTCTTGTCTCACCAGCTCAGGTCCTCCCGCGACCAGTAGCAGATCGTAAGCGTCATCCACTCCACTGTAATGCCTGTCTGGGGAAACGACGATCCCGTTGGAGCAGCGAAGCGGTCCCTGTTCGACACCAATCACCTCGAGCTTATAGTGCGCCTCGGGCAGGAGAAACCGATTGGCTTCGGAAAATACATCCATCGGCCCTGCGATATCAAGGGATTGAGCGCCGGTAAAGGCGATAAGAGCAACCGTAGTCATGACCGTACCGGAAGAGCGGACTTGCATTGGCAGAATAGCCACTTTCGATAGGTTATCTGAAGATCGGAGTCTTGACGGTGCCTAGGTACGGCGTGGCAGAAAACGCAGTCCTTTTGGCAGTAGTCGTATGAAAATGATCCGACCTTGACGTCGAGTCCGCCAAAAAGAGAAGGATGATGTGCGTCCATGGCCTGATACGGCCTCATCGTGGCATTTTCTTGATGGAGTCTTATCTGCATCGAGTTCGGAGACCTCCCATAATTTCTTGCCCAGCTCAGCATGTCGCAGAGCTGACAACGGAGAAGCAACTAAATGATGACTCCTGCAGCCTCGGCCGAAAGAGTCGGCCCGGCGTTTTCGGTTGATGGAATGTTGCTAGCTCGAAACAAGACCCGTCAGGCAATCAAGGATATTTCGACAGTTATCAAGCCCGGTATGGTCGAAGAGGATGCGGTTGCGTTGGCACGCAAGACGCTCGTCGAGTCTGGGTTGGAGTTGAGCTGGCATCCAACCCGGGTTAGATTTGGCTTCAATACTACAAAGCCCATGAAGGTGGCTTCGAAGCCGGGCGTTGTATTGAAGGAAGACGACATCTTCTTTCTCGATATTGCGCCACGCGTGGATGCATGGGAAGGGGATGGCGGCGCATCGTTCGTCGTCGGTAACAATCTGGAATATCGACGGTGTGCTTCAGACGCGGAACGCCTGTTTCACGAAGTCCGGGGTATGTGGACGGCCAAAAAGCTGAGTGGAAAGCAGCTATATGAGTTCGCAGATAAAACGGCTCGTAACATGGGCTGGGTGTTGAACTTTGACCTTCCAGGACATCGGGTATCGGACTTCCCGCATGCCGCTATCTACACAGGTTCACTGGCCGATTTTGATGCGAATCCATCGGCGATGCGTTGGATTCTGGAAATTCATATTCGCGATCCAAAAGGCTGCTTCGGTGCGTTCTTCGAGGACATGCTACTTCCAGACGAGTACTACGGTTGATCGCTTCCGGCGCATGCCGGAGGTTGCGTGCATGATGATCAGTTCGGCACCGTGCGCAAGTGCATAGATGGCTTGGGTGTGCCGCATCCAGTGTGGACTCGCCTGTCGCAGTTTTTGTGAAATCGCCGGACCTTCTGCCTCGACGAGGTTGGCGGCTTCGGCGAAGAACCGTTGCAGCACCTTCCAAAGCCACACGCTAGTCATGCGCGCCGATCCGTCCTCAGCGAGACTCGCGATCAACGGCATGTCCGGGTGACAGCTCTGGCTTGTCAGTCGTATTTGCTTGTTTGTGTGTCACGGGCCAGTTCGGAGTCGATCACTTTCGCTATCGACGCACACGTTCGTCCCTCAATCCCGGCACATTTCCACGACGGCGGGGACCTGCAAGGAGAGGTCCCATTCGTTCTCGTTCACGAGGCTCGGGCCCTGATCGTGCGCGAGGGAGAGTTGAAGCGCTGGATGTCAACGCCGCCAACGCGTGATAACTACGTTCGTCATGCATAACAATCTGATGCGCTTAACTCTGAGAATGAAAAAATTCTCGGCCTCCAGCAGTTCGCGCCGTCGTGATGACGCGGCTTAAAAGCGACGTCACATGAAATCTATCAATCGTACCGATTGCCTAATCCAGATTCGATGATTCGTCTGGGGCCACGATAATGGCATCTCAATTCTGCCGAATAGGGGTGGTATACGGTCATTGGCGCTGGCGAGCCTGTACTTTGACGTCACATCCCGTTAGCATCTGATTTCGCAACCGTCGATCAATACACGGGAGCCGGTACTTGAATCGACACGGGCAACTGCGTGCGCAATCGTGGCGAAGATTCGATGGAGCGCAATCCAAAAACACCTCTTGGTAAAGCTGGATTAGGGCTACTTCGCTGGAATAGGTTTTCTTTCTTTGAGTTAGATATATGGATCGTCGTCTCTTTATAAAAAGTTCTACGACTGCTGCCGGTGCAATTGCTGTCGGTAGCCAATTAAGCCAGAGCGCATTCGGACAGGTGTCCGATGTCGAACCAACCTTCAGACGTCCCAAGGTGATCCTGCCCGTACCGGCTCCCTCGCTGCAGACACAATACGTTCAGCCTGGAGTCCCGGACAGTAAGCTTACTCGCGAAGCGACGGGACTGCTCCGCGAGTTCAGCACCCCTTTGCTGTTCAATCACTCGCATCGCGCCTTTTTCTGGGCTCAGGAGATGGGGCGCCAATCCGGGCAAAAATTTGACGTCGAACTCCTGTTTATTTGTGCGGCTTTCCACGATATGGGCCTCCTCAAGAAATTCAGCAGCGAGAGCGACCGCTTCGAGGTCGATAGCGCAAATGCGGTGCGTCAGTTTCTCGAGCACCATGGGGTGCCCAACATGCGCATCCAGACCGCATGGGATGCAATTTCCTTGCACACGACTCCAGGGATTGCGGCATACAAGCCCATAGAAGTGGAGCTTCTCTACAACGGCGTGGCGCTTGATTCGCTTGGCGTCGGGTATGAAACATTCCCAGATAACGTTCGCGAAAAGGTTGTCGCTCAGTATCCCCGCACCAACTTCAAAGAACAGATTGCAAAGGCGTTTTTTGACGGGTTCTCGCATAAGCCAGAATCGACTGTGTATACCTGCAACGAAGATATCTGCACCCATTTCATCCGGGGCTACAGGCATAGCAATTTCTATGATCAGGTTATGAATTCGCCATTTCAAAATTCCTGAAAACTGGATGCGGTGAGTGCCTAAGCGTCGTGGATATCGTGACGTTTAGATATGCGCCGCGCTGAAATGCAGTGGGACTCAGTGTGTGGGGAAAGGCGCCGATTCTGAAGATCGAGGCGTGCAGCGAATTAACAGGAAATAGAATGCCATTCTATGACTACGAATGCTCCACCTGCGGCACATTTGAAGTGATGCGTCGTCTGTCCGAGCGCAACGAGCCAACTGCATGCCCGCAGTGCCGGAATGCCAGTGAGCGCATCCAAACCGGCTCATCGGTGCTGTTGACGGCGCGCGGTGACTCAACAGATAACGCCGGCTCATACGGGTTTCGACATCGCGGTTTTTGTGCTTGCTGTATTTGAATGTTGTGGTCAGCGCGCAAGTGTCGCCGATCTCATTTGTTCGCGGAAACTAGCGAATGTTGCTTCATAAGACGCCTCTGCATCGCAGTCGCACGTTTTCGATTCTCAAATGGACCTCCAACTCCACGGTCCATCCAGCTACGGATCCCGGAATGACGCACATCGATAATCGAGTACCTTCATGAAAAAACTCTACGCCTATGAAGGCTTCGAGGTCTCCGTCAGGCTTTTACCGGGGAACAAAGCGTCACGTGGAACCATACTGGCGGCTGCGCAGGGCTTTATAGCCGTCGTGCAGATCAGGGTGGTGGGCGCAACTCGCCCCATGACTGCTCCGATACGCCTTACGGCAAATGACTGGCACCCTTTCGCGACAGAGGCCGAGGCCCTGATGGCAGGATTCAGCGCTGGAAAACCGCTAGTAGACGACACGTTCTCCCTGTTTATTCCGGCCGGAACCTGATCCAGCGTGGAGTGAATCCGACCTATGGACAGGTTAAACCACACGTATTGGTATTGACCTCGTATCTTCTCGATCTCACGCTCATCGGTGCCGTGTAGCAGATCAAACCAGAGATGCAGGAAGGCGCGGTTCGCGAACCGGGATGGACAGAGCGAGTATCCAATATCTTTGTGTCTGGTTCTGGCCGGGGGGGCCCCGGAATAGCCGGAACCTTTAGCCGACCCTCACCAGGTCGGCTTTTTTTCGACCGGATCGAGCCACGCAAGCCCGCTGAATGATTCGTCGAAGTCGTGCAAATTTGCGCGTTCGCCCGTGTCTATTGAAGCTCAAGCGTAACCGATGGATTCGTCCGAGTAGCACCACCGCCATGCAAAGCACCTAAGCCAGATAATAACCTCGAGCCGCATAATCTCTGCCAAAAAGAGGCTGAAATCGGCCATTCGCGTCGGCGAGTCAGTTTTTGCAGATCGCGGTTATTGACTGATAAATTCTCCGCATGTAAATTGGATTTTGACTGATAAGACTCATTATGGACTTTTCCTTCTTTTTACCCGTCTTGATGACGGGCTTTCCGTGCGCAAGGACGTATCACCAAGTCCTCCAATCATGGCCTGCGTGGCTCATTTAGCGTGACGGACAATTGACATGTGCGAAGAGAACTCAATGACAGTTTCATTTGCGTCGGCACGAATGATTCGCTGACGCAGCCTATCGCCGAGATGCTTATTTCCAATTGGCGTCATTCGTGGAAATTGTTTGTAATGCTAAGAGGGTGCTGTTTTTATGGCGACCTGTCCCTGCGAATACAAATTGGTGTGGAAATGAATCAACTTAAAAGCGAGTCTGAAATGGTGATCAATAAAAGCTATGCATCGCTAAAAAAAGCGGCGTTGTCGGTCGCCGTATCGTTGGCTGTGGCTTCGCCGCTATACGCAGCGACCATGACGCGCGATACGGGTGCGCCCGTGGGTGACAACCAGAATTCGCAGACGGCCGGTCCTGAAGGTCCGGTGCTCTTGCAGGACTCTGCGTTGATCGAGAAGCTGCAGCGCTTTGATCGCGAGCGCATTCCCGAGCGAGTGGTTCACGCGCGTGGCACGGGCGCATTCGGTGAATTCGTTCCGACTGCAGACATCTCCGACCTGACGAAAGCGAAGGTCTTTACAGCAGGAACGAAGACGCCGGTGTTCGTGCGCTTTTCCACAGTGATGGGATATCGTGGATCGCCCGAACAGGCGCGCGACCCGCGCGGCTTTGCGGTTAAGTTCTACACGCAGCAAGGCAACTGGGACATCGTCGGCATCAACTGGCCCGTCTTCTTCATCCGGGACGGCATCAAATTCCCCGACTTCGTCCATGCTAACAAGCCGAGCGCGGTGACCGGCGTGGGTGATCCAAATCTGGCGTTCGACTTCTTCGCGAATTCGCCCGAGGCGACGAACATGCTCACGATGCTCTATACGGATGCGGGCATGCCGGATTCATATCGCCATATGGATGGTTTCGGCGTCCACGCCTTCAAGTTCATCAATGCGAAGGGCGAAGTGCACTACGTGAAGTTCCACTGGAAGAGCGAGCAGGGTGTCCACGGCATTCGGCCGCAGGATATCCCGACCTCGATCGGCCGCGACTGGAACATGATGACGAATGACCTTTACGGCGCGCTGAAGGCCGGCAACGATCCGAAGTGGGATCTCTACATTCAGGTGTTGAAGCCGGAGGATCTGAACAAATTCGCCTACGACGCGTTGGATGACACGAAGGTGTGGGAGGGCGTGCCAGAGCGCAAGGTCGGTACGATGACGTTGAATCGTGTGCCTGACAACTACTTCGAGTCGACCGAGGAGTCGGCGTTCGCGCCGTCGCGCCTGGTGCCGGGTATCGAGCCGTCGGAAGATCGCATGCTGCAGGACCGTCTGTTCGCGTACGCCGATACGCAGATGTACCGCCTCGGCGCGAACTACATGGACTTGCCGATCAACCGGTCGATCGTTCCTGTTGTGAACAACAATCAGGATGGCAAGATGAACATAGGTGATCGCAAGGGCGAAGTCAACTATGAGCCTTCGAGCATGAACGAAATCGCCCAGGATCCTCAGTATAAGTATTCGAGGACGCAGCTCAACGGGACGACGCAGCAGGAAGCCATCCACAAGAAGATGTTGTTCAGTCAGGCTGGTGATTACTACCGTAGCTTGTCGGCACAAGACAAGGGCGACCTTGTCACGGCGCTGGCCGGCGATCTTGGTCGCGTTACCAATGACCACAACAAGTACGCGATGCTGTCGTACTTCTACAAGGCCGATGCCGACTACGGCACTCGCCTTGCGCAAGCCGTTCATGCAAACGTGCAGCAAGTGCAATCGCTTGCTGCGAAGTTGAGCGGGAACTGATCTGGCGTGGGGGCGGGGCGCGCCCCCCCCCGCCGGGCGCCCGCGCGGGGGGGGGGGGG
>NZ_JARESU010000079.1:0-38518 GCF_046027075.1 Paraburkholderia sp. RL18-085-BIA-A
AAATATGAAGCTTGCATCGTTAGCCATAAAGCAATCTTTGCTTCACCCTTATCAGCAGGGCTGATGTCGATATGGTCCGTCGTGCGAGCGAGGTTGACAAACAATGGCTGTTCATACAAACATGAATGAGGTTCATACATCGGGGAAAGCATGAGACGTATTCCTAACTTCGTACTGCTTCGCGCGTTTGAAGCGACTGCACGCCTTCAGAGCTTTACGCTTGCAGCACAGGAACTCCACTTAACGCAGTCGGCCATTAGCCACCAGGTCCGTGAACTGGAGGAGTACTTCGGCCGTCCTCTACTTGTCCGCCTCAATAGACGCGTCGAAACGACCTTGGAGGGCGCACGTCTCCAGCAGAGCCTTGGGCGCGTTTTCGACGTGATAGAAGCGGCATGCAACGAGGTAAGCCTTGCTCCGACTGCGCAAGTGCTTGCCTTACATAGTGCGCCGAGCTTCGCAGCCAAATGGCTAGGTCCTCGATTGCCTCAGTTCATACAAGACAATTCCGACGTGACCATCAGGCTCTCTTCGGGAGCCACTCCTATCGACTTAACCAGGGTTCGAGAAGTCGACGTTGCTATTTCCTACGGGTCGGCAGCCCAACGACCTGGAGTCGTGACCGTAGCCATGGGTGCCGAAAGGGTCGCGCCAATGTGTTCCCCAGCGTTACTGCGTGCCGGCGTGCACGTACGTGAACTGATAAATGAAGTCACCCTCATTGACTCACAACTAAGCAGCATCACATGGTCCGACTGGTTCGCCCATAACGGCATGACGCTTCCTAACCGACCGCGACCGTCTTTTGACCGTGCTGCTCTGGTCCTATCCGCGGCGGTCGACGGAATGGGCGTTGCGCTCGAAACCACTCGACTCGCCGAGCGGGAATTGTCACGGGGTGACCTGGTGATAATGGGCGACGACGAATTCATTCCCATGAGCCGTGATACTCACTTTCTTTCGTATCGGGCGGACGACGGCAATTCAGACAAGGTCACGCGCTTTCGAGACTGGCTTTATGCGGCAGTCGGACTTGAAACGTAAATGGTCCGATAAATCCGGGCATAGTGGGACGCAACCAGGTGTCATGGCAACTCATGAAGCACATTGGTGTCATGCGGAAAGTGCGTGTTCCTGACGCATCGGTTCAAGTGGAGGGCCTGGCGTACCGCCAAGAACAACCCCGATTTCGTCAACCAGATGCTGATGCGCTCGGCGCGTGTGCAGTTCAGACAGGTTCATTGCGCTCTCCACGTTGCCACGGGCTATCGCTTCGGCGATTGCCGCGTGTTCGTCCCATATGGAAGCGCGCTGCCCGGAAGCTTGAAGCATGGCTCCCATCACCCGCCGTAGATGGACCCAGTGCACGCGCGCGGTTTCGCCAATCAGCGGATTGCCCGAGGCAGCATAGATGGCGAAGTGAAATTCCATATCCGCGTCAATCATCAAGCGGATATTGCCTGACATCGATAATTCGCGACCTTTGCTGATTAGTACAGGAGACATCTCAGCCCGGCGCATCGCTGCGAGCCTTGCGGCGAGCGAATCAAGCGTTCCACGGATTTCATACAAGGCGCCCAGCCACTGGACGTCGAGCGGAGCGACAAGCACACCTCTGCCCGGAGCATCCTGCACCAAGCCATCCTTTTTCAGCAGCCGTAGGGCCTGCAGAACGGGCGACCGCGAGACCGAAAGCTGCTCGGCAATTTCCTCTTGCGTCAGCCGAGTTCCAGGGCCGAGCGAGCCGTCGCAAATGGCATCAGCAAGGACCTTGTAGACCTCTTCGACAAAGTCCGTTCGCGATGGAATCTGTAGCAACTTCGATGACATGATGTACTCCGTTGCTTTTAGCAAACATGCACGCGGATGTCCAAAACCACATCAATCTGCGCGCAGATATATAGCTATCAATTTCTGGAGCGGTCCACCAGTGCGTCTTTGCCAATCCACGGCATCATCGCGCGAAGTTTTGCACCAACAGTTTCAATCTGGTGGTTGGCCGTCAGACGCCGACGCGACTGCAACGTGGGTGCGCCTGCCTGATTTTCGATGATGAAGCTCTTCGCATACTCGCCGGTCTGAATGTCGTGGAGCACATCTTTCATTGCTTGCTTTGTCGCCGGGGTAATGATGCGAGGTCCGGTCAAATATTCCCCGAACTCGGCATTGTTGGAGATGCCATAGTTCATGTTGCCGATTCCGCCTTCATAGATGAGGTCCACGATAAGCTTCACTTCGTGCAGACATTCGAAGTAGGCCATCTCCGGCGCATAGCCGGCTTCAACCAGCACTTCGAAGCCCGCCTTGATGAGGTCGATGAGACCACCGCAGAGCACAGCCTGCTCACCGAAGAGGTCGGTTTCCGTTTCCTCGAGGAAGCTGGTCTCGATGATGCCAGCACGGCCACCACCAATCGCCGCAGCATAAGCGAGCGCAACATCACGGGCGGATCCCGACGGATTCTGTGCGACAGCGATGAGATGAGGAACGCCACCGCCGGAAACAAACGTGCTGCGCACCGTATGGCCAGGCGCCTTCGGCGCGACCATCATCACGTCGAGGTCGGCACGGGGCGCGACCTGACCGTAGTGAATGTTGAAGCCGTGCGCAAAGCCGAGGACCGCACCTTTCCGGGCGTTCGGCCCCACTTCTTCGCGGTACACATCGGCAATGCGTTCATCGGGAAGCAGCATCATGATGACGTCGGCGTCTTTCACAGCATCAGCTACCGGCTTAACGCGAAGACCGGCATTTTCCGCTTTGCTCCAGGAGGCGCCCTTGCGCAGACCGACACACACGTTAATCCCACTGTCTTTCAAGTTCAAAGCGTGAGCGTGGCCCTGTGAGCCATAACCGATAATCGCTACGCGTTTGCTTTTCAGAAGCGAAAGGTCGGCATCCTTGTCGTAATAAACTTTCATGCTGTTTCCAGAGGTTTGCGCCATTGGCGCTTCCGCGTATGTACGCGTAAGAAAAGGACCGCCGCTACATGTTTGGCGGCCCGGTTTAGTGCGATGCGACGGTGTTACTCACAGTTCGAGCACAAGCGTTTTGCTTACTGGCCGTGACACGCACGCGGTGAGGTACTCCTGCCGCTCTTCCTCGCTGAGGATGAAGTCGTTGTGCTCGACTTCACCATCCCGGTAACGGACCTTGCAGGTCGCGCACAAGCCAGCGCAGCACGACGTTGGGATTTCGACACCAGCGGCGTTGAGTGCTTCGGCAAGGATCTGGCCCGCTCCGACATGCACGACCTGCCCCGAGCTGGCGATCGTCACCTCGCATCCATCCGCGGATTCCGCGCTGACGAACACACGCTTCGGCTGCTCGGGCGCCTTGAAGTGCTCGAAATGCACCGTGCCCATCGGCCAGTGGCTGGCCGCGTCTGCACATGCCTTCATGAAGCCGGCCGGCCCGCAGTAATAGATATGCGTTCCCGGCGAGGGATGCGCGAGCAACTTCGCCAGGTCTAGCTGGTTACTCTTTTCGCCGTCGTCGAAGTGATAGCGCAACTTGCCGACGCACTGCATGTCAGCGAATTCTTCACTGAATGCTGCTGCTTCGCGACTGCGGGCGCAGTAATGCATTTCGAAATCGACGTGATGTGCTTCAAGCTCGTGTGCCATCGCCTTGAGCGGCGTTACACCGATGCCGCCGGCGATGAGAATGACTTTCTTCGCATTGCCGTCCAGCGCAAAGTGGTTGCGCGGCTTGCTGATGGTGACGACGTCGCCTGCCGCCACGTCGTCATGCATGGAGCGCGAACCGCCGCGGCCAGCTTCATCCTTCAGGACCGCAATGACGTAGCGGTGACGCTCGGCCGGCGCGTTGCACAGCGAGTACTGGCGAATCACACCGTTCTTCAGGTGGATGTCAATGTGCGCCCCCGCTTCAAAGGGCGGCAGTTTCACGCCTTTCGGGCTGGTCAGCTCATACGAGTTGATGCCTCTCCCTTCGTACGTTACCTGCCTCACGCGTACATCCAGCGTGCCGGCTTCGATATCCTGAATGGCCTCTTCCATTTCCAGTGAGGTTTCCATCGTAATCTCCCTTCCTCGCTGGTAGCCGGCCGCTCAACGACGAAGCGGCCGACCCAGCTGATATCTACGCAATCACGTAAAGACGGCGCATGGTCTCAGCGCTTCAGAGACTGCTCGAGTTCGTCGAACTTCTCGCGGACGAATTCAGCGCGTGTATCGCCTTTGAGGCTTTCGCTTTCAGTGAGAATTGCGACGACAGTCTTGAGGACTTTCCGACGTCGGGCAACCTCGTCCACGACAGTCTCGCCTTCCGCAATCTCGAACACGTTGCCGGAGCAATAGCTGTTGGGTGCACCACCGAGTTCGCGGAGCCATTCGGCGAAACCTTGTGCGGATGCCGCCGCATTCGTGCCGCGTACCGCGTCGCGCAACATCCTGCGGAACTGGTAAAGGCCTGCATCGAACTTGGTGGGGTTTTCGAGCGAATGGACAGCGATGGGTCGCTGGCTGATGATAGCTTCGTAATCGCCCGGCGCGTATTGTGCTTCCTTATAGTTCGCGCGCTCCCGGTGATTCGGCGGAATGGGCGGCAGGTCTTCCAGCTTGTACTTGCCGAAGCGCTCAGGGCGACGCATCGCGACCTGCCCTTCCAGAAAATCGATGGACTCATAGCCGACCAGCTCTTTATTGCCGATACCTCGGGTGTCTATACCCGGGCCCATAACGCGCCAGCCAATCATCTTGCTGTTTTCGTCGTCAACCGGAACCGTCCAGCGGATGATGTGGAACCGGCTGAAGAGCTTTTTCTTCGAGCCGTCTTCGGATGTGTAAGCATGCAGGCTGAGGTTCGGCAGCACCTGATGCTGGACGCGGACAAAAAGCTTGTCCTTGTCGACTCGGCGAGCGCCGGCGCAAGCGAGACTGCGACCGCTCTGCACCGGGACAAAATTCATGTCAGGCGCGACTTCCATCGATGCGGCGCCGACTTCGTCGAACGTCGTGCCTTGATAGTGTCCATCGACGACGTTCTTGCCGGCATGCAAGGCCGTCGGGTGATAGTTGTCGGCGGCATTGTCCTGGACCTGCAGCCAGTTGCAGTGCTGGAAGTTGCTGTACGGAACCAGTTCATCGCCCTCCGCCACCGTGAAGTCGCCTTCCCATTCGGGAAAAGGCGGTTCGTCGTCCGGCGGCCCCATGTATGCGAAAACGAGACCGTTGCGTTCGACCGCCTTGTACGCGCCCTGGCGAATCGAGCAGGCGAACTTCTCAGCTTCCTTCTCCTCGCCCTTCGGGAAAGGAACGTGCAGGCACGTGCCATCGATGTCGAAAACCATGCCGTGGTAGCAACACATGATGCCGTGTTCCTGGATGGCACCATATTCGAGCGACGCGCCCCGGTGGACGCAGTGGGCATGCAGCACGCCCACTCGGCCGCTTTTATCCCGGAACGCCACTAGTTCTTCGTTCAAAATTTTGAGAAAACGCGGTGTATCGGTCAGTTCGATGGACATGCAGACCGGATGCCAGAACCGGCGCATGAATTCCCCCATCGGAGTACCTGGCCCGGTTTCGGTCAGCTCAGGGTCATGGTCGGGCACCTTGTTCGTGTAGTACCCGCCGAAAGGAATCAGCTTCTTCGCGACCGGGGCGGCGCCACCCGTGCGCTTCTGCTCATCCATCTTGTCCGACTTGACGCTCATGCCTGGTTTCCTCCAGTAGTTGATCGGGATGCTCGGTCAGGCTGTTTGCTCCTGAACACCGAACTCCGTGTTTTGTGTTCCGAACTCTGTATCCAAAGAATAGAACCAGGAATCGGTCTTGTCTTGCCAGGGTTAACGCTGAGCACGTGAGCCGCGGAGACTGATGGCGCACAGCCAGCACTTGGTGTCGGCCGCTTTCTCGACGCGTTCACTTAGCTCTTACCTGGGACACGGCAAGGTCCGCGGCCGTTAGAAACACGATTTCGAACATGAGTGCAGCGATGGTCGGCTGACGGACCCAGCGTGGCGTCATCAATTGCAGCAGACGCGCTGCCAGAATTCCGCATGCAAAGCCAACGAGCGGCGAAACATGTCGCGACGTCTGGTGCCAGTGACCGACGGCCAGATTGATATCAGCAGCACGATGCTGCCGGCCATCGAGTTGGCGAAGACCCATTGGGCTGTAGAACGGTCCGAGGTGCTGGCGCAGATCTCCCAAGTCAAGGAAGCGATCAATGCCTCTCAACAGATGCGATTGCGCCAGTTGCACTGACCAGTATCATGGCAGACGCATCTACTGGCACCAGCCTGGACCGAGCTGGTTTGAAGACTCTATCGCCTACTGCTATCTGCCCCCCAGAGAGCACATATACCTGCCTTTCGAATCTCACAACATCACCAGCGTTGGTTTTCGTAGTGACAGGAAGTTGGTTATGCCAGTTGATGATGGCGTGTCACGCACCTCTTTCTGTGACGCGAATGGTCACCAGGCGCGGAAAACTCGAATCGAGTCATCACAGAAAGATGTGATGGTCGCACGTGATCACGCTACCTATCATCGCCATATCCCGTTAACTGACCTTCCCGACGATCGCACTGGTCGCGTCCTCGCCCGTTCCGGGCAGCTGTAACCTGATTCGTGCATGATTCGAATCACTGTCTTCGAAGCATGGGCCAACTGGTGCTATCGACCAAAACGCCGCGCATGCAGTTCAAGCGTCATCGCTTGTAAGAAAAATCATTTGTCGCGCGATGGAATAGTTGCGCGCCGTTCAAGTTTACTCACGGTGAGACAGCCTGGCCGGGTCCGGGCAGAAGTCCGACTTACCAAGTGGCCTATTTCCGTTCATCGGTCTCGCAAGGCGCGTGGTGTAGGCGACAACGAATTGCAGGACCGCGCCTTGGCGTTTCCGGCAATGGGCAACCTCATCAATCACGAGATCGCTTTGATTCACACAACGATTCAACCCGCCTGGGTCCGCATCACGCACTGGATTAACGCGCTCGCTGTCGTACTGATGGTGACAAGCGGCTGGCAGATCTATGACGCCTCGCCGATCTTTCCAGCGTTACAGTTTCCTTCCGCCATCACATTGGGCGGCTGGCTCGGCGGGGCCTTGCAATGGCATTTCGCGATCATGTGGATGCTGTTTGTGAATTTCCTCGTCTATGTCGGGCTGAATATCGCGTCCGGACGTCTGGGCCGGAAACTGCTGCCGGTCAGCTTCAAGTCGCTTGCAATCGATCTCGTCGCCGCGCTGCGTGGCACGCTCGCGCATGAGGACCTCACACGCTACAACGCGGTACAGAAATTCGCCTATCTCGTCGCCATTGTCGACATTGCTGTCGTAATCCTGTCGGGACTGGCGATATGGAAGTCGGTGCAGTTCCCGCTGCTGCGCACGCTGATGGGCGGATACGACAATGCGCGCGTCGTGCATTTCGTTGCAATGAGCGTGCTGGTGGCGTTCTTCGTCGTGCACGTCGTCATGGTCGCGCTGGTGCCGCGCTCATTGCTTCTGATGATTCGCGGACGGTAACCATGACTCTTCGAAAGAGGGCTGTGAAGCCCGATACGTTTCTTTCGTCTCACGCAGAATCCATCATCAAGGATGCGCGCAACGAACTGAAAAATCCGGCGCGCCGGCTGCTCGGAAAGCGAGTTCTCACGCTCGGCGGCATTGCGATGCTGTCCGGCTGCGATTTGTCCAATGACAAGTCGATGAACACCATGCTGCGCAGAATGTCGTTCTTCAACGACGAGGTGCAGGCGCTGTTGTTCAATCCGAACGAGATGGCCCCGACCTATTCGGAGTCGATGATCACACGGCCGTTTCCGTTCAACGCTTTCTACGATATCGACGATGTGCCCGAGGTCAACGCCGCTACATACCGGCTTCAGGTGGGTGGCCTCGCGAATGCCAAATGCGTCTGGACGCTCGACGAACTGCGCGCGTTGCCGCAGGAAAGCCAGATCACGCGTCATATCTGCATCGAAGGATGGAGTGCTATCGGACGATGGGGCGGCGTGCGCTTCTCTGATTTCCTAAGGCTTGTGGGCGCGGACATCACGGCGAAGTACGTGTCACTGCACTGTGCGGACAACTACTGGACCAGCATTGACATGCCAACGGCGCTGCATGCGCAGACCCTACTCACACTCACATACGACGGCGAGGTGCTGCCGCCGAAATACGGCTTCCCGATGAAGCTGCGTATGCCGACCAAGCTCGGCTACAAGAATCCGAAGCACATCGTCGCAATCAGTGTGACGAACGAATATCCCGGCGGTTACTGGGAGAATCAGGGCTATAACTGGTTCGGCGGTTCCTGATGTGCATTAGTCCACTCTCAGCTCAACAGTCCTTTACGGAGCATCCATGTCTATCCGCTTGAAACTTGGCGTCATCCTCGCCACGCTGACTTTTGCCAGTGTCGTGCCCGCTCAGACGCCCGCCGCCAAACCGTCGCGCATTCGCGGCGATATTGTCTCACTCGATGGCGACGTCCTGAAGGTGCATCGCCGTAGCGGCGACACCGTCTCGATCGAGCTCAAACCGACCATTACCGTGTCGGCGGTCAAGGCCATGCAGCTTTCGGGCATCAAGCCGGGCTCCTTCGTCGGTACGGCCGCAACGACGGGCACTGACGGAAAGTTGACGGCCACCGAAGTGGTTGTCTTCCCCGAATCCGCGCGCGGCTCGGGTGAAGGTCACTACGCATGGGACCTCGGTCCGAACAGCACGATGACGAATGCGAACGTCGACCCGGTTGTTCAGGGTACCAGCGGCCGGAATCTGAAGCTGTCGTACAAAGGTGGGAGCAATGAGGTAACCGTACCGCCTAACGTACCCATCGTGACTTTCACGCCGGGCGCACGCGCCGACCTGACCCCGGGCAAGAAGGTGTTTGTGGTCGCGACGGCTGCACCGCAGGGTGCATTTGTCGCCCAGCGCGTGGTGGTCGAAAAGGATGGAGTCGCTCCGCCGATGTAATCGATTGGCGGTCGAAGTTTCGTTCATACATCCGAAATCGGCGGAGCGGGATTCATCATACAGCGGTGTGCACAAACGGACTCACAAATATAGGTGTCTATGAAAAGCATTGTTAACACGCTCACGAAAGTTGTGGGATCACTCTTCCTGACCTGCTTGATCCAGGGCCTCACGATGGCTTGCGTACAAGCGCAGGAGCCGAAACTGGGAGAGCTCAGCGTGAGCATTTTTCCAGGAGGTTTCAATTGGCCGACCTACGTTGCGCAAGACAACGGCCTTTTCGCGCGACAAGGCATTCATGTGACACTGCAGGACACGACGGGCTCCGTTCCGCAAATGACAGGCCTGTCGCAGGGCCGCTTCAACATCGCGATGACCGCGATCGACAATATCGTTGCCTACGTGGAAGGTGAGGGCGAGGCACCGATCGGAGCGCAGCCGGATTTCGTCGCAGTGATGGGCAGTGACAGCAGCTTCCTGAGTCTCGTCGCCGAACCTAACATCAAGACGTTTGCAGACCTGCGCGGCAAAACGCTATCGGTCGACGCCCGGACAACGGGATTTGCTTTCGTCCTCTATGACATGCTGGAGCGCAAGGGACTCACGCGAGACGACTACACGGTAGAGCCTGCGGGTGGAATGGTGCAGCGCTGGACAGCGTTGGAACAGCACAAACAGGCCGCAACGTTGCTGTCCACTCCGTTCAACATCATCGCGCGTGGCGAGGGATACAACCAGCTTGCCTCCGCAACCGACGTCATCGGCCCATATCAGGGCATCGTGGCGGCGACGAAGCGCTCATGGGCTCGTGGGCACAAAGCTCAACTGGTCGCATTCATCCGCTGACTTACCACCATACGAGGCTCGAATTTCACTACGCAGTCGGAGGCGTCCCCGGTGAGTTCACCGGTAACGCCGTGTACCAGATCGGTATGCAGACGGTGCAAGGGCCGTTCGTTGCGATCGCCGCGTGGCTCAAGGCGACCAACGCGACGAATACTAACTCCGTGCAGCAATTGCTGGCGGGAGGCAACTACGATTACGGGCACGGCAAAATCTATGTCGGCTTTTTTCGCACCAACGACGTGATCTCCGCAACGACAACCAACGCGCTAACCAGTCCGCCGGGCAAGGGCGATCCGGCGGCCGGCCCGGTGACCAACATACCGGGCAACTACCACAACACCTACACTGTTTCGGCAGACTATCGATTCACTAGCGCGCTTACCGTCGGAGTCGACTATGCGGTGACCATCGACCGTTCAGGGCTAGGCAATAACGCGCGAGAGGTCGGCATCGTCGCCAACTACGATGTTTCGCGTTCGACTCGTCTCTACGCGGTCGGCACCCGGCTTTTAAATTCAAATGGCGCTCGGTTTGTCGTGGCAGGAGCGGCATTGAGTCCGGGTTCGTTTCTCACGCCCGACCCCGGGACTGCGGTGACGGCCTTCCAGGTCGGTATCCGGTATTCGTTTTAGGCGGGCGAAACGTGCGACAAAGACTCCAAGGTCAACTTCGTTTCGGAAACACCCGGTGGCAATACGCATCTCAACACGCCCTGCTTGATATAGGCGGCGTCAGGCGGCGCGGGCGTAAGGGGGTGAGCCGCGCCTATAAGACCATGGGCTAACGGTGCCCCCCGCCGCCCCCATGAAAACCGCCCCCTCCGTGAAAGCCACCCCCTCCGTGAAAGCCACCCCCTCCGCGAAAGCCGCCCCCTCCGTGAAAGCCGCCCCCTCCATGAAAGCCACGGCCTCCATGAAAGCCGCCGCGCGGTCCGAGGTGGACATGGTCCATATGATGGAAGTGATGAAAACGATCGACAAAGACGAACGACGCGCCGAAGCCGAACGCCACAGGCGGCCCATAAAACCACGGGTCGTAATATGAATAGTCCGAATACGGGGGCGGCGGGGAAACGTCACCCATATCGACGCCAGTGTCCTGCTGCTGGATCTGCCATGTCCCGTCTGGCTGTTTGCACGCAAGCCCCGATATGTTCTGCGTGGCACCATCGACATCCGCCGTGCCGCTGACCATGCGACATGTGGGCGACACGACCGAAGTGGTCGTCGTGTCGTTCATCAGATCAGCCGCGTCGGTCTGCGACGCGACCGACGTCGTGCACGCGACACAGTTGCAAAGCATCATTCCAAGTCCAATAAGGTTGCGCATGAATCCTTCCTGGTCGACGGTCCGGTGCCACGACGCGAACCGCCGCGTCGACACCGTGAAGACCCCATCGGTTCGCCTCACAGAGTGCGTTGCCGGGGCACGTGAATTCGCATGTGAAGTGTGCGCGGCGACGCGGACCTACTTTAGATAAAACGCGCGCCGTTTGCCCTTATTCCACTTGCTGGCCCCTGTTGCGGCATGGGTTTGTTACGCCGTGTTTCCAGTCACATCTCGCGCGTTGTACGGGATGCCGCCACGTCGCCGGACCCGGCCTGAGCGTGGGGCACTGTCACGCTATTGAAGGTCGCGCGAGCGAAAACACATAACGTATGCATTCCTTATTATTAAGCAAGACGACCCAGCGGCGGATTGGCAGTCATGGTTTCCTATGCCTCCAAGGCCTGCGTGCGCGCCTTCCGCTTGTCTTGCGCGTTCACGTGCGAGGCTGGCGGTCCGGTCACCTTGCCAGCCGCCGTCGCGAGACCGAACTACAGCGTCAACTCGGGCGGCAGCGGCGCGCCATTCAGCACAATTTCATAAAGGTCCATTCCAGGGTAATCCCTTATTCGTTGCCGCCTACTCCTCTAGACTGGAATCACTGCGCAAACGGGCGTTTGCACAAAAATCCAGTCTGGAGGTCCACCATGAAATCGTTTATCCAAGCAGTTGCCGTCGCCGCCGTACTTACTGTCCCCGCCGTGTCGTTCGCTCAGTCGAACGCACCTCTTACCCGCGCCGAAGTTCGCGCGCAGCTGGTTCAGTTTGAGAAAGCCGGCCCCGCTGATACCAACACGAGCTATCCGGTTCAAACCCAGGCCGCCGAATCAAACGTGGCCGCCCAAAATGGCGCATCGACTGGCTACGGTGGTGCAGCCAACGGTTCCTCCGCATCTGGTGCCAGGCATTCGATCTCAGCCGCCGACTGGCGCTCGATGTACGGAAATCACTAAAGCCAATAGGCAGAAAGCTACTTTTCTGGCGCGCGGTGTATCCGCGCGTTTTGTCGTTTCAATACCAACCTTGTCCATTGGGTATGGCGGTACTCAGTTGTGTACCGCAACCGTTGTCCGTTGCGCGCAGCCGGCGCGAATGAGACCGTGAGGCGCCGGTAGGCCCACTTCCCCTGTCTTGCCCGGTGTTTTCCTAGATATCCAAGATGCTCGGCGCGACGTTTTTCCGACGAAACGAAGATGCCGGCGCGAGCCATCAGCCGCGAAACGACGACACCCGGCCAAGGGACTACCTGCCGCCTTGGCGAGCTTTGTAGTTACCCCCCCACTGCATCCGAGACAAACAAGCGCTGACCATTAAGATCTCACTTTCTGCGACCAGCCGCGTTATCGACCTAAACATCAAGTCAAGAGGTCCGCGATCGTGACGTCGCCTTCATCTACCCCGTCGTGCGTCTGGCAAAGAGCAGTGCGCGGGAGGACCGTCGCGCATCGAGATGATATAGGCCGGTTAGGTATGGCGCAGAGCGCGCCTTACCTCCTGCAGGCATCAGCTGGTGGCGAATATCACTGTGCATGTCGTGCCGGCCGACAACGCCAAGCCCGAGCACGCCACAAATACACGCGAGCAGGCTAGCCCTGAAAAGGGATGGATGCCAGACGACGCGGTATAGCCCCGTATCGGCGAGGATGCAATCGAGCATCCGCGTAATCGCTGCGCCCGCAGTGAACAGCAGCACGATGGCCGGCATGTACGCGTCAAAGACGGGGATCTCACGAGCCATGACGAGTTCCTTCGCAAGCATTGCTGGTGCCGCCGACCAGCGCCGTCATCGGCGATTGAGGATCCAGCAGCGCGCTTCGAATGAAATGCAGATCACTCAGGATGCGTTGCAACTGGTCAGGCTCCTCACGCGGCGGCATGAATGTCACCAGTGTCTGCTGGACCGCGACGACCGCATCGGCGGTCGCCGACAGCGCGGCGGCCAGCCGGTCCGGATCCGGCTGACCGAAAAGCGCCGCGACGGCATCGCGCATCGTGCGGATCGATGCGCGCCACGGCATCGTCTCTGCATAGCGCGCGTCGGCCGGCAACGTTGCGAGCTTGCTGCGCAGATCGATTATCGCGTTGCCCACTTCGAGCACGGCGAACAGCCAGCGCAACGTGTCGCGCCTGACCTCGGGCTCGCCTTCGGCCAGTGCGCAGATCTGGAACATCAGATCGCGCGTGCCGCTCTCGAAGCGCGAACGCAGTCGCGTCAGACGCGCGTGACAGGCGGGCACGACCTGACGGCGCAGGTCAACGAGCAGCCGGTTGCGCAACCAGGGAGTCGACGGCGGCAGCAGCACGGCAAACGCGATCGACGACACCAGCAGCGCCAGCACCAGCGCCAGCGCGTTGTTCAGGAAGCTCGACGGGTCGTAGCGGACCAGATTGTCCGGGCCGGCGAGGAAGCAGAAGTAGATGCAGTACCCGATGCCCCAGCCCGCGATCGATGGCTTCGTCGTCATGTAGACGCCGACCAGCAGGAACGGGGTGAGTGCCGCGCACAGCAGGGGAAAGCCGTCGATGTGCGGGTAAATGACAAACATCGCAACGAGTCCCGCCAGCGACGAGAGCAGTGTCCCACCGGCCATCTGGAGTGCGAAGCGCGTTGGATACGGCGACAACGATACCAACGCACAGTAGGTCGCCGCCGTTAGCAAGAGCATCGAGCCGCTCGGCCACGCGGTCGCGATCCAGAACGCGCCCAGCACAATGATCACGAGCGCGGCGCGCACACCGGCGACGCCGGCGGCAATCGCATTTGTTTTCGCCTCGTAGCGTTCGACCCAGCGTTCGCGCTCGTGCGTATCGACAGCGAGCGATGCATAGGTCGCCGTGTACGCGTGCAGGTCGTCGACAAAGCGGTAGAGCAGTTCGGCCGCGGTATCGAAGTCGAGCCATTGCACGTCGGGACGCGCTTCGAGCGCGGCGCGCGTCGCGCGCACGCGCCTCCGCAATGCGGCCTTGAAGGCTTCGAGCTGGGCGGCCGCGTGTGCTGCATCGGCGGCGCTCAGCACCGGTTCACCCGATCTGTGGAGCAGCGGTGCGATTTCCTTGAAATATGGCTCGAGAGCTTCGATCGTCACCGACGAGCCCGCTTCGTGCAGCCGATTGATTAGCTGATGCAGCGCGTGACAGCGCGTTGACGCGGCCATGAACTCACTGTTCAGACGCGACAGCCGGCCACTCCTCATCCTCGCGTCGGGGCTGTCGAACACGGCGACACTACGGATGGCCTCGAAACCGACGATGTCGCCGACAAAAAGCGCGTGGACCGCTTCGATATGTGCGCGATCGAGCCGTCCCGACAGCGACGCTGACACGAATTCGACGAACGTGCAAAAGCGCTCGCGCACCGCCGTGCGCATCTTTTCGCCAGCGTACTGCGGGAACACCAGCGCGCTGACCGTACCTGCGCTGATGATGCCGACCATCACGACGGTCACGCGCGTGAGCGCGGCCAGAAACGCGTCGTCCGGATGCAGTGCTGCGGGGAAGCCGATCACCGCAGCCGTATAGCCCGCCAGCACGAAGCCGTACGAGCGGAAGTTGCGATAGCGTGCGGCACCCGCGGTACAGAAGCCGATCCAGATTGCGGTCGAAACGATGAAAAGCTCGGGCTGCTGTGCGAACAGGCCGAGCAGCGCCAGCATCACGACGAGACCGACCAGCGTGCCAAAGATCCGGTAGAAGCTCTTCGCGAACACCATCCCGCTTTGCGGCTGCATCACGATGAACACGGTCGTCATCGCGCTGCCCGGCTGTGGCAGTTGAAGCTTCATCGCGACGCCGAGCGCGAGCAGCGCGGCTGCGATCGCCTTGAACAGATAGATCCACGTGCGGCCGTCGGTGTGTGCCCAGTCGACGGCAGCCGCATAGAACGCCGCAAGCGGCGGCGTCGAATCCGGAGGGGAGGAAGGGGCGATGGACATGGTCGATCCTGTCTTTACTGAGCTGCCGCTGCGCGAGCAGGTGTGCTCGCAGCGGTGTGGTTGACTGCAGGCGCTGCGAGTACGGTCAATTGCTGTCTACGCGACTCGCTGGACGAGGATCGCCAAGGGCGCCATCGAATGCAGGACACTCCCTCAATCGGCGCGGTACCGAACGGCGCCGCTCGACACGAGCGCTTTTTTTTGCGAAATGAGCTTAAGGCTGGCCTTGAGAGAGTACCTGCCGTCCATATCTTTCATCGTCGGTCAGCCAGCAAGCAATGCCTGGTCGCTTGCAATGACTTCCGGTAGATGGGCGCGCAGAAACTCGACCCACGTCCGTGTCTTCGCATCGATGAACTTTCGCGAGGGATAGAGCGCGTAAACGTTCATGTTCTGCAACGTGTGCTGGGGCAGCACGCGAACCAGCGTGCCGTTGCGCAGGCCTTCGACTGCGGCATACAACGGAAGCACCCCGATACCCATGCCTTCGCGAATTGCGACAACGAGCGATTCAGGGATATTCACCTGTAGTGGCCCGTTGACCTGTATCAATTCGCTGCCCTCGGGTCCTTCGAGCAGCCACGCGTGCTTTGGGTGTGCCGGAAAAGCAGGCGTGTTCAGTGTCAGGCACTCATGCTGCGCCAGATCGCCCGGTCGCTGCGGGCTGCCGCGCGACCGCACATAGTCAGCTGATGCGCAGAGGATATTGCACGTCGATCCGAGCAGGTGCGAAACCATCTCCGAGTCGGAAAGCGAAGGAGCCGCAATGACGGCGACATCGCTGCCGCCTCCAAAGAGATCGGGCGTGCTCTGCGACAAGGTGAGTTCGACCATCACCTCCGGATACTGGGCACGATACCTTGAGATCGCCGGCAGCACGTAGTGTTGTCCAATGCTCGCGTAACTGAATATCCGCAACGTGCCGGCTGGGCGTACGCGCGCGCCGCTCGCCTCCTCCTCTGCGTTGTCGACTTCGGCGAGGATCAGCCGACAACGCTGCAGATATCGCTCGCCAGCGGGCGTGAGGGCAAGCCGCCGCGTCGAACGATTTAGCAGGCGGGTTCGCAGGTGGGCTTCGAGTTCTGATATCGCGCGAGACATGGCGCCGGTCCCCGAATTGAGCGACTGGGCCGCGGCCGTGAAACTGCCAGCTTCGACGACCCGCACGAACACCCGCATATTTTGTATTGTGTTCATAGACCTTTACTTTCCTGAGAGACCTCGCGCCGTCAGGTGTCCTCGCGATACAGGTTAATCACCGCCGAGAAGTCCAGCCGGCCTGCGCCTCTGGCGCTCATGGTCTGATACAGCTGCTGAGCAAGGGCTCCAAGATAGACAGGCTGACGCGCGAGTTTGGCGGCGTCGGTAGCGAGGCCGAGATCCTTCAGCATCAGATCCGTGCCGAAGCCACCCGTGTAGCCGCGTGAGGAAGGCGCCGTTTCGATCACGCCCGGAAACGGGTTGTAAGTATCGGAACTCCAGCAGCGTCCGGTCGAGGTGTTGATGATCCCGCCCAGCACCTTCGGATCGATGCCGAGCGCCGCCCCCAATGACATCGCTTCCGCCACGCCCGCCATCGTGATGCCGAGCACGAGGTTGTTGCAGATCTTCGCGACCTGTCCGGTGCTAGTATCGCCGCAATGGACGATGTTCTTGCCCATCGCCGACAGCACTGGCTTGACCTGGTCATACACCGCAGGACTTCCGCCGACCATGAACGTCAGCGTCCCCGCCACCGCGCCGCCGGTGCCACCTGACACCGGCGCATCGACGAACGTGCTGCCGTGCTGCGCCGCAAGTTCCGCGAACGCCTTGACGCTTGCCGGGTCAATCGTGCTCGAATCGATGATCGTCACGCCTTGGGCGATACCGGCGAGCACGCCATCGTCGGCGGTCAGCGCCGTGCGGACATGCGCCGCTGCGGGCAGCATCATGATCACGCATTCGGCGTCCGTGACGGCCGCTTTCGGCGAACCCGACGCCTTTGCGCCCGCATCGACCATGGCCTGTACCGCCTGCGCGTTCAGGTCGAACACATTCACTGCATGCCCCGCTTTCAGCAGGTTGAGCGCCATCGGCGCACCCATGTTGCCAAGGCCGATAAAACCGATCTGCATGATGTCGCCTCCGATACGCGCGGTGCTCATCGCAGGCTGATGGTCGTGTTGACGCCATCGTTCACGGTCGCGTCGTCGAACCAGCGCGCCGTGACCGTCTTGGTCTGCGTGTAGAATTGCACGACCTGTTTGCCGTACGGGCCGAGATCGCCCAACTTCGAGCCGCGCGAGCCGGTAAAGCTGAAAAACGGCACCGGTACCGGAATCGGAATGTTGATGCCGACCTGACCGACGTCAATCTCGTTCTGGAATTTGCGCGCGGCCGCGCCGCTTTGCGTGAACAACCCTACGCCATTGCCGAACGGATTGCGGTTGACGAGTTCGATCGCATCATCGAGCGTCGGCACGCCCAGCATCACCAGCACCGGACCGAAGATCTCCTGTTGATAGATCTGCATCTCCGTCGTGACGTCCGCGAAGATCGTCGGGCCGATGAAGTTGCCTGTCTCGTAGCCCGGCACCTTGACGTCGCGGCCGTCGAGCGCAAGCGTCGCGCCCTCCTTCACGCCGGATTCGATCAGGCCAAGAATGCGCTGTTTCGCGGCGCGCGAAACGACCGGGCCGATGTCGGTCCCGGCTTCGTTACCCGCATTGACCTTCAGCGTCTTCGCCTTCGCAACCAGATCGGGCAGCCATTGCTGCGACGCACCGACCAGCACGACCACTGAAGTCGCCATGCAGCGCTGTCCTGCTGCGCCAAAACCCGCTCCCGCCAGCGCGTTGAGTGTCTGCTCGCGGTTCGCATCGGGCAGCACCACGGCATGATTCTTCGCGCCCATCATCGACTGCACGCGCTTGCCGTGTTCGCTGCCGAGCCGGTACACATGCGTGCCGACCGCCGTCGAACCGACAAACGAAATCGCCTTCACCAACTCATGCGTGCACAGCGCATCCACGACTTCCTTGCCGCCGTGCACGACATTGAGCACGCCCTTCGGCACGCCTGCTTCAAGCGCGAGTTCGACCAGTTGCATCGTCGACAGCGGGTCCTGTTCGGACGGCTTCAGAACAAACGTATTGCCGCAAACGATCGCCATCGGGAACATCCATAACGGAATCATCGCGGGGAAGTTGAATGGCGTGATCCCGACGCACACCCCGATCGGCTGACGCAACGTATAGGTATCGACCTTACTCGCGACGTTCTCCGCGAATTCCCCCTGCTGCAGCGTGCCGATCGAACAGGCATGTTCGACTACCTCCAGACCTCGGAAGATATCGCCTTCGGCATCGGGCAGAGTCTTGCCCTGCTCGGCGCTCAGCGTCTGCGCAATGCGCGCAATGTGTTCGCGGATCAGCGCCTGGAACTTCAGCATGACACGCACGCGCGCACCGATCGGCGTGTTCTTCCATGTCGCGAATGCTTCGTGAGCGCAGCGGATCGCTGCATCAACCTCGTCCGAGGTCGCAAAGGGCACTCGCGCCAGTACGTCCTGCGTCGCGGGGTTTACGATATCGCGCCACTCGGCCGTCCTCGATTCGACGAACTCGCCGTCGATCAGCAGCTTGGCCGTGCTTACGCCCGCATTTGACACCTCTGTAACAGCATTCATGGTTCAATCTCCGCAATTGGTTCAAATAGGTCCAGGGAAACACTGAACAACGGGAAAGTCAGGGGTGAATCCAAGAAACTGGTTTCATGCGCGCTGCTTCGTCGTGGCAATGCGAGATCACCTGTCAGAAGTCGCAAACCCGGTTACCGTGTCCCAGATCGGATCGAGCGTCGGAAAAAAGCGTTTGACGAACGCTCGCACCAACGCGGCGCCAGACAGAAAGAAGTCGTACCACTCGATCTCGATACCGGCCATGCTGGTCCACTCCGCGATCAGGTAGTTCCTGACACGCTTCTGAAGCGGCGCGGTAACTGCCACCCGATCGCAATTCGATTGAATTTTCAACCAGCTATCCGCGGCTAGCTCTTTCGTCGGCGGCCGATCATCGGTGACGCGATCTGCTCAGTGTTCTTCCCACGCCTTGGGGCCGAGTATAGTTACTCGAATATTCACTGCATATGGATAAAAAAGCCGTTACGATATGCATAAATGCACAAACAGAAGACGGGATGTAACGGCGTGAACGGCGCATCGCCCGTGGACGCCGCAAATGCTCCAGCAATTTCTTTTTTCGTGCGCCACGGGCCTGTATATAAAGGCTCCGGTGAGCTTGACCCGTGTGACACCAGACACTTCCCTGTTGACCACCTACGCGTGCTTGAGCCAGCCGGCAATCTGCTCAGGCGACCACCGTCACTGCAGCTTGCCATCCGCACTCCATCGAGGAACAACCTTGCGTCGTACACCGCACTGCCTGCATTGAAGCTAGACTAGACGACTCCCCGAGTCACTGTACGAAGTGTTGCAATGGCGCCCGCGACCCGTTGCTCGATGTAGCGGGCTGTGTACGACTTGTACGTGATGTCGTCGTGGGTCCACCGTTGTCTCCTGAATCGAGTCCGCCAGTTTTGACTCTTCAGGCGCCTCAGATCGTCATTGAGCGAAGTGGAAGCCCATTCTCTGAAGCCTTCAAGACGGGCCGCGTCTCCGATACCGAGCCTCCGGCATTTGACAGACTCGATAAGTGACACCGCACCTGTAATGTCTCTCAGTGATTTCAACACAATCGTCCCACACGCGATACGACGTGTCTGGCCGAATGGCTCCAGTCTCATTCGGTCGATTGTCGCTTCGACATTATCAATAGCAAGGCATGCTTCCCGCCGCATGTCCGCCAGGTGTGGCTCGGCGTAACGGCCGTTATCCGACCAGTTTTTCAGTGCGGTAGACAAATATGCAGCCGTGCGGCCAATTGCGTTGCTCACTGAACTCGCGAGGCTATATTTTTCCCAGCCCGGCCATAGAATCAAAGTGATGACGATTCCAAGGGCTGCACCGGCTGTGCTATTCACAATACGCCATACCGCTAGTTCCCAGGGTGAGCCCGTCGGCAGTCCAAGCTGCGCAACCAGAATGAAGTGAGGCGTAAGAAACAGAATATATGAAACATAACTGACCGCTCGCGCGGCCAGCGAGCCGGCTGCCAAGGGAAGTATCGTCAGTGCGAGCAGCAATGGGCTGTGAAACGCAAAGCCCAATACCGAAGCCAGCGTTGCACCTAGAATCGTACCGCCGACGCGCAACATTGAGACCTGCAACGTCTGGGCGAAGTTTGGTTGCACGACAAACAGACTTGTCAGCACCAGCCAGTATCCCTGTTTGATTGGCAGGTGCGTCGAGATCGCTATGGCCATCATTGTCCCCAGAGCCAGCCGAGCCGCATAGCGGCCAAAAGGGCTGCCAGCGTTTGCCTCATTCCAGAGTTCACGCAAGAACTGCCGTAATCCTCGGAGTTTGTGGGCCGGCCCAATCCGCTGACCACCCGCGCGTCTCGATATGCTTGCGCCTTTCGGGCCGGCAATCAACCCTTTCAGTTGAGCGATGAGCGCAAGCCCGGTCATGACGAATTCCTGGCTTGCAGCGTCAGTAACCATTGTCTTGAGAAGCCTTCGACAGAGCCGAATCTCGCGGTCCAGACAATAAAGCTGAGGTGCGATTGCAGGTCTGGCAGCGTTTGCGTCGGCCTTGATGGCGAAAGACCACTCTTCAATCAGGTTGGCAAGCCGGACCAGAACTGGCGAAAGGAGCCGTATCGCCTCGAGCTCCCGGGTAGCGATCTTGCGCCGGAACAGACTTTCAAAGCCAGCCACCACGGCCATACCGTAATCGCCAATTGCAGCCCAGTCGCAAGCAACCGGGGGGCAAGACTCACCGGCCTGGTTTATACACGTGTGCAACGCCTCCAGTTTTGCCCTGAGCGTCGCTCGACTGCGACTTGCAGGGATGGAGCGCAAGGATCGGGGGGCGTGAAGGTTGGCCATGTCAAGTGCAAGGCGATGAACGAATCCGGCCATACCGGAGAAGTAAGCCAACGCGGCGCGACGCACTGGCCCCCCGCGGCTCATTGGCCAAAGACATACGCTGCAGGCAACCGCCCACAGATTACCCACCAGGAAATACGAAGCGTATTGCGCTGCCAGCCGGAACCCGTGGACCGGCAAGGCTGCAGCCACGGAAAAGGCAGCAGCGGCCAACAATGCGCGAAGGCCCGCCTCCGCGCCCCGGCTGCGCACCAACCCGCTGATAAACACGACTACGCCGGTGAGGATGACCGTGAAAACCGGGACTGCGCTTGAGGCAATCGCGCACCACGACCCCAACGCGCCGAATACACCGAATGTCACGCCAGCGATCGTGCGGCGCCGCCAGCCCGCGCCAGCAGGATCCGAAAGGCAGGTCCAGAATGCCGCAATCGCTGACCAGCACAACAATGGGTTGTGCAGTACCGCGGCCAGGACCGCTGGAACCATGCACACCACCCCACCGCACAAGGCCTCGGGCAGAGGGAGGTGGTGCCGTCCTCGCCACCATGCGCGGACGCGGCTACTCCAGCATGGCGCCAGAGCAATCGCGGTCGCGTTCATTTTGCTTAGCCGGAGACACGAACCCGTGGGGTCGGAATAACCGTGAGCGACCGGATCCCCTGTGCACCACGAATCAGGACACCCTCGATGTCGGCAGTCGCCGAGGGCCCGCTCATCAGCACCGCGTATTTCGCAGCGAAGAAGTCGGGGCGGTGATACGCCTGGTGCAGATTACCGACAATGTCGGCCGGATCCAGCAGCGCCACGAGATGCTGTGACAGATAGCCAAGGGCATTGACCTGATACTCCTCTTCGCTGAGCCAGATCGATCCGGTCTCGGCGACCGCGAATCGCGGCCGCACGATGCCGACATCGACATCGTTCAGTTCGTGCGGATCGCGGACCTCTTCGATGCGCCGCGTACCGGCCACTTCGGGCACGGCCGAGCAGATCACTTTCGCGTCCGGAAAACGTCGGCGGATCTGCGCGTCGAGATCACCGTCCGCAGACCTGTCCGCCCAGATGCCACCCATATCGGCAAACGTTTCCCTGAATTTTTCCAGTGCCGGCGGCAGGCCGGCATCAAACATGGGCACGTCGGGTAGCATGGCCGGCGTGCGCTGCGCGGCGCGCAGACTTGCGAGAATGGCGTTTCGGCTGCTCATTTTGCTTTCCTGTTTTTCAGGTACCAGTCGCGGAAGGTTTGCTCGGGCGCGTCCGGCACTTCCCGTTGCTTGCCCCACGCATTGAAGGGGTTGTAGATGAAGGCACGCGGCAACTTCGCGACAGCGGTGTCCGCTGCCTTGATCGCCGCACGATACAGTGCCGGCTCGGCCAGCACTTTCCCCGCGACCTTCATCGCCTGCGTCTTCACGAACGGCAGCTCGTGCTGCTCGGCGACAATCTGGCGCCACTTGTAGATCTGTTCGTGGATGTTGATCTTGACCGGACAGACGTTCGTACAACTGCCGTTCATCGTCGAGGCAAACGGTAGTGCGCTGTACTTTTTCAGATCGAAAGTCGGATTGATGATCACGCCGATCGGTCCGGAATACACACCGCCGTAACTCAGGCCGCTGCTGCGTCGGTAGACCGGGCACGTATTCATACACGCGCCGCAACGGATGCACTTCAGCGAGTACCAGAAGTCGTCCATTGCGAGCCGTGCCGATCGGCCGTTGTCGACCAGCACGAAGTGCATTTCGCCGCCTTTGCGCGGGCCACGGAAGTGAGATGTGTACTGCGTGATCGGCGAGCCGAGCGCGCTGCGCGACAACATGCGAATGAACACGCCGAGATGTTCGAGCTTCGGAATCACTTTCTCGATACCGATCGATGCGATGTGCAGCGACGGCACGTTTGCGCTGAGATCGGCATTGCCTTCGTTCGTACACACCGTGATACCGCCGGTTTCTGCGACCGCGAAATTGCAGCCGGTCATCCCGGCTTCAGCATTCAGGATCTGCGGCCGGGTTGCGTCGCGCTGCGCTTCGGCGAGGTAATGCACGTCGTCGTTGTCCGGGTCGGTTCCGAGTGTTTTAGCAAACACTCTGGAGACGTCCGAGGCGAGCTTGTGAACCGCCGGCACGACGATATGCGCGGGGCGCTGGTGATCGAGCTGCTGGATCCGTTCTCCAAGGTCGGTTTCGACGACCGTGATACCGCGCGGTTCGAGGTACTCGCGCATTCCACATTCATCGGTGAGCATCGACTTGCTTTTGACCAGAGTCTTCGCTCCGTGACTATCGAGAATATCGTACACAATGCGATTGTGTTCTTCCGCATCCTTCGCCCAGTGCACGATCACGCCGTTGTTCGTCGCGTTGCGCTCGAATTCTTCAAGGTAACCGGCGAGGTGCGTCAGCGCATGTTCCTTGATGCCTGATGCGAGCGAGCGTAATTGTTCCCATTCTTCGATACCGTGCGCGGCCTCGTCTCGCAAGGTCCGCAGGGTCCACAGGCGTTTGTCGTGGAACTCGATGTGCTTTTCGTCGGCGATAAATTCGCGCGACGCCTTTACGTGGTCGACACCTTTCATGAGCGGGCTCCATTGAGAATCTGGGCGATGTGAATGAACTTGAGACCGAGGCCGAGCCGATCCGAGCAGCCTTTCTGGTGCATCAGGCACGACGAATCGGCAGATACGATGTATTCGGCACCGGCCTGCTTGTGATCACGCACCTTGTCCTGGCCCATCCGCGCCGAGACGGGTTCCTCAGTCACGCAGAATGTGCCGCCGAATCCGCAGCATTCGTCAGGCCGGGTGGGCGTAATGAACTCAATACCCTTGACCTTGTTCAGCAGCGATAGCGGTTTCGAGAAGAACGGCTCCTCAATCTCCGACATCTTCGCGGTGCGCAGCGATCGTAGCGTTCCGCAACTGTTGTGCAACCCGACCTTATGCGGAAACTCGGCCCACGGAAGCGCGTCGACCTTCAACACGTCGTGCAGGAACTCGACCAGCTCATAGGTATTGGCGCGCACTGCCCTGCTTTCCGCGGTCGCTTCGACTGCCGTCATATGGTCACGCACGTGGTGCACGCAGCTGCCGCTCGGCGCAACGATGTAGTCGTAGCCGGAGAAGTTCTTGACGAACAGCGCTTCAGTGGCTGCGGCATCCTTCTCGCAACCGCTATTGCCCATCGGCTGTCCGCAGCAGGTCTGTTCGAGCGGAAAGTCGACATCACAACCCAAACGCTCGAGAAGCTCCAGCGTTGCGATGCCGACGTCCGGAAAAAAGGCGTCGATGAAACATGGAACAAACAAGGCAACTTTCATGATGTCTCCGGTGACTACGAACGACTCCAATTGAACAAACCTGTCGAATCCCGATACCTCATGGCAAGCTCGTCATGCAATGGAAATTCCCGATCCTCGCTTGCCGGCGGATTGCGGAGCGCGTGCATTGCGTTACACGCGGAATCAAGGTGATTGGCACATATGGTGGATGGCGATAGCGTTCATCAGTAGTGACCCGAACTCAGGTCGACCTTGCCCTTGAACACGTTGTAGCTGTAGATCGTGTAGATCAACATCAACGGGTAGACGAACAAGCCCGCGCCCCAGAACATGAAGGCGAGGCTTGCATGCGGACCTGCAGCCTGAGCAACCGTTAGCGAGAACGGGATCATGTACGGCCAGAACGAGATGGCCAGCATCGCGTACGCGCAGATGAAGAGCAGCACGATCATCAGAAACGGCTGGTTGTCGCGGCGCCGTCTGACGCCGGTCAGGGTTCCGGCGATGGAGGCAAGCGCGACAAGCGGCACGATAAATAGATAGGGACGGTCGAGCCAGCGGTGCATGATCGCGAGGTTTTCATGAAGTGCATGAAAGAACAGCACGATCAGCAGAACGAGCACCACCAGAAGCAACGGAGCAATCGCGCGATACGCAGCGTCGCGCGCATCTGCCTCACATTTCTTGACGACCCAGCTCGCGCCGAGCAGCGCGTAGCCGGCGCATAACGCCACACCGCACAGTGCCGAGAAACTGCTCCACCACGTCATGACGTCGCCGGTGAAGCGGCCGTTGACGACCGGCAAGCCCTTGGCCAGCGCGCCGACCATTGCGCCCTGCATGAAGGCGGCCACGACCGAACCCACCACGAAGCCGACATTCCAGATCGCCCGCGTACGGCGGGCCCTCCCCCGGAACTCGAAGGCGACGCCGCGAAAGATCAGGCCGGCGAGCATCAGGATCACGGGCACATAGAACGCGGAGACCAGCAGCGAGTAAGCCTGCGAAAATGCGCCCCACAACACCACGCCGGCCACGATCAGCCAGGTCTCGTTGCCATCCCACAGTGGCGCCACAGCGGCCAGCATATGACGCCGGCGCGTTTCGTCCCGGGTCAGGCCGAACAGCATGCCGACGCCGAGGTCGAAACCGTCGAGCAACACGTACAGCAACATGCTGAGGGCGAGTATCAGCGACCAGTAGAGGATCATTTCCATTTCCCCCGGATCATTTGACCGTCGACGGCAGTTGCGCCGCCGCTGAAAGCGGACGGTTCGGCAAGGCGACAGGCAGCGTATGTAGTAGATCCTCGGCAGGTCCCCCTTTGAGCAACTTATAGATGTAGTAGGTGCCGAAGGCGAAGATGAAGACGTAAGTCGCACAAAAGACGAGTAGCGAACCCGCCGCCGCACGTGGCGTCAGGAACGGCGTGAGGGCGTCCGCAGTGCGCAGCAACCCGTAGACGGTCCAAGGCTGCCGCCCCACCTCGGCGGTGAACCAGCCCGTGAGCGTCGCGATGAACGGCAGCGGAAAGCACAGGAATACCGTCCATAGCAACGCGCGCCGCTGTAGCAAACGCTCCTTGAGCGACAGCAAGGTCCCGCCCCAGGCGACCAGCATCATGAGGAGACCGCACCCGACCATGACCCGGAATGCAAAGAATGGAATGGCAATCGGCGGACGCTCGCTGCGCGGAAAATCAGTGAGACCGAGCTCTTTCGAATCGAACGTCATCGATGCAATCAGGCTGCCGAGCACAGGCACTGAGATCGCGTAATCGTTCTTTTCGTGCGCTGCATCAGGCCACGCAAGCAGGACTTCGGATGCAGGTTGTTCGTCGTGCCAGCGCGCCTCGATCGCTGCAAACTTGATGGGCTGGTAGCGGTGCACATAATCGCCGACCAGATGTCCGAACAGCAGTTGAACCGGCACAAGGATCGCCGCGAGAAACAGGCCCATACGCAACATGATGCGTGCTTCGGCGGGACACATCCTGCGCAGCGTGTACCACGCACCGGTCGCCGCCACACAAAATGCTCCAGTGACGTAAGCCGCCAGCAACATATGGGGAAACCGCACCCAGACGACCGGACTGAAGATGATCTTCAGCCAGTCGTCCGGCACGTAGACGCCGTTCTGGATCGTGTAGCCCACGGGGTATTGCATCCAGCTGTTGTTCACCATGATCCAGAACGCCGAGAGCGTCGTGCCGAGCGCCACCATCGCGGTGGAAAAAAGATAGAAGCCCGGCCTCACCTTATTTTTGCCGAACAGCAGCACGCCAAAGAACGACGCTTCCAGCATGAAGGCCGTAAAAGTCTCATAGGACAACAGCGGCCCCTGGATCGGCCCCGAAAGCCGCGAGAGTTCGCTCCAGTTCGTGCCGAACTCGAAAGCCAGCACGATCCCGGAGACCACGCCCATGCCGAATGCGATCCCGAAGATCTTCAGCCAGAAGTCGAATACCCGACGGTACGCGGGCCGCCCCGTGATCAGGTGCAGCGCTTCGAGCACCGTCAGCCACGCCGCCAGTCCGATCGTGAACGAAGGGAAGATGATGTGGAACGATACGGTGAAGGCGAACTGCAGTCGCGAGAGCATGAGTGCGGTGGTGTCCATCTCTCCTCCCTAGCGCCACAGGTTGGTTTGAGCGAGATCGATCACCTGGTCCGCCTGGCCGTTCAGGATCGCCTTGACCATATAAAGCGAGAAGCCCTTTGCCATTTCGACGTTGACCGCGGGCGGCATCGCCAGCTCCATCCGGTTGACGACCGCGTCGATCAGCACCGGACCGTTGTGGTCGAACGCCGCGGCAATGCCGGGTTCAACATCGTCTGGCTTCTCAAGGCGGATACCGCGGATTCCGACGGCTTCGGCCATGGCCGCGAAGTTCGGATTGTTCAGCTCGGTGCCGATCGGCACGAACGACGTGGACTTCTGTTCGAGTTCGATGAAGCCCAACGCACCGTTATTGAAGACCACCACCTTCACCGGCAGACCCAGTTGGGCCAGGCTCAGGAAATCGCCCATCAGCATCGCGAAGCCGCCGTCGCCCGACATGGAGATTACCTGGCGGTCCGGAAACGCCGCCTGGGCGCCTATTGCCTGCGCCATCGCGTTCGCCATCGAGCCGTGCCAGAACGATCCCATCAGCCGGCGCTTGCCGTTCATCGCGAGGTAGCGGGCGCCCCAAACGGTCGGCAGGCCAACGTCGCAGGTAAACACGGCGTCGTCCGCCGCGTGTTCGCTGATCGCCTTGGCAACCTGCTGTGGATGGATCAGCGATTTCCTGGCACCGGCCTGCGCCAGCGCGTCGAGATCCTTGCGCGCCTTGTGATAGTGCTGCTGTGCCTGGGTGAGATGCGCCGAGTCCGTTTTCCCCTGCAATTTCGGCATCAGTGCCGTGAGCGTCGCCTTTACGTCGCCAACGATGCCCAGATCGAGCGGAGCGCGGCGCCCGAGATGACCGGGGCGAATGTCGACCTGGACAATACGCGTGCCTGTTTTGCGGGGATAGAACTGGCTATACGGAAAGTCCGTTCCCAGCATCAGCAGCAGATCGCAATCGAGCATCGCGTAGTAACCCGACGAGAATCCGATCAGGCCGGTCATGCCCACGTCGTACGGGTTGTCCCATTCGACGTGCTCTTTGCCGCGCAATGCATGGACGATGGGCGCCTTGAGCTGCCCGGCCAGCGCCACTACTTCGTCATGCGCGTCGGCGCAACCCGAACCGCACAGCATCGTCACTCGGCCCTGCCCGTTGATGATCGCGGCCAGACGGTCGAGATCGGCTTCAGCCGGCATGACAACCGCCTTCGGTGGCAGCAGGCCCGCAGCCGACGGCGACGGCGCATCGACGGCCTGCTGCAACGCCACGTCGCCAGGGATCACGACTACTGACACGCCACGCTTGCCGGTCGCCTCGCGGATGGCAATTTCCAGCGTGCGCGGCATCTGGTTGGCGCTCGAGATCAGTTCGCAGTAGTGGCTGCACTCTTTGAACAACGACTCCGGATGGGTTTCCTGAAAGTAGCCGCTGCCGATTTCCCGCGATGGAATATGCGCAGCGATCGCCAGCACCGGCACGCCAGAACGATGACAGTCGAACAGGCCATTGATCAGGTGAAGATTGCCCGGCCCGCAGCTGCCGGCACAGACAGTGAGCGAGCCCGTCAGATGTGCTTCGGCACCCGCGGCGAACGCAGCAACTTCTTCGTGCCGCACATGAATCCACTCGATCCCGCCATGACGGCGGATCGCGTCGGTCAAGCCGTTGAGGCTATCGCCAACGATGCCATACACCCGCTTCACACCTGCTGCCACCAGTACTTCGACGAACTGTTCCGCCACGGTCCTTGACATTGCAATTCTCCTGTAAAGAGCTACTGACTGCCCCATGCGCCCGCCTTGTGGAACCTCGCTCGCCCGCCGGGCGGTCGAGCGGCGCAACCGGTGCGCTCGATGTGGCCACCGATAGTGCCGGGCTCAAGGTCCACTGGCGTATAGCGCACGGTGAACGTGCGGTCGAGCATGCGTGGATGGGAGCCGGTCGGCCCGTTACGCTGATCCATGCGTGCGACGTCCCGAAAATCTCGCTTACGCGACGGCGCGCTCGAATCTGCCAGCCAAGAGCCAGTTCGCATCAAGCGCGTTGTCGACTTCGCCCCTTGGAGCCGTCCCACATACGACCTTGTGGCGCATTCGATCAAGAATTGGCTGCTGCGAAGTTTCGAAGGGGGAGATGTTCGTTGCAAATGAAACAGAGAGGCCACGACGGACCAGATTTTCATCTCTTTATCCGATAGAGTCAGGTCCCGGAGATTTCTCACCGATCCTGTCACTTATGTCGCAAGCCGGCAGGCATGCATCGCCGGCATGTCCGTCCCTGGTGGAAAGACGTTCCACGATCCATCGTCATGCCGGAAGAATACGATCGCAAAACATTCTTCCCGCCGAAACGTACCAACACGCACGAAGCGCCTTCGATCCGAACGCGTTCGACTGAATTCCATCACACGCGCTGTCATAGGCTCAGCGGGCCCAACCCACTTGTCGACCAATTCGCGCAGAGACTTCTCGCCGGCATACATGTCCTTCTCCTTCAACCACATTCGCCCCTGGGGCGATCACCGCGCTGCAAGCGTGCCCGTTCGCCGTCGGCACGAGCCTGTTGCTCTGAACAAAACCCCGGATCGCTGTAAGCGATGACTTTCGCGCCAACTCCGCCAGGTCTGACACAGGTGATGCCCCATTGCCAAAGTCCATCCTGTAAGAAGACATGCAGCGTGAGTTCAGACGACTTGTTGAACGTGTACACGGTCGGCTCCTTCGGACTGATGCCGCAAAGAACTGATGACGAAAGGACATCGGCGCTATAAAACACATGCGCGGCAGGAATACGGGCGAGCGCTCGCGTGCGCGGCTTCCTTGTCGAGTTGGCCTTGGATAAAGTGTCGTGGTCCGCGGTCACGGACCGGTCGCAACCCAGTTGGATTGCGTCACATTCGTGGCGCGCGGCGCAGGGCAAGCGCCGTGTTGGTCCGCCATGGCGGTTTTCGGCTTTGTGCAAGCGTGAAGACGTGAGCAGAGGAGGCCAATTTATTCAACATGCTGATGTAATCGCGCGTGGAATTGTCGGGCCGCAGATGTCATCTCGACGGCTCGCCCGATCGCCTACCCTGAAGTGTTCGCTGAGACGGACGGCGTTACGCCGCACGACGCAGAACGCGTGCGAGCGCAGTCGCGATCTCATGCGACTGAAGCAGTTTGGTAAGCAGATCACCGACACCGGCGTCGGGCGCGTCCTGTGTCAGGATTGCGCCGCTATAGCCGCTCAACAGTACAATCGTCACATCGCACCAATGACAGCGCTCCACAAGTGCGAGTGCCGTTCCGGTGACCCCGGACATGACCTCTGCGGCGATGACGACGTCGAACCGCTCGGAGCGGCCTCGAAGGCGGAGAGCGCGGTGCGGCTATCGTGGAATGAGACCGGGTCGAACCGGGCCGCGATAGGACCTCGGCGGTCACTGCGAGCACCGGTGCCACGGCGTCGGCAAGCAGTACATGCTAGCCATGACCTCGAGCCGGCGCGGCCGCCGCCTCTGCTGCGGCCAGCATGACGTCCGAGCGCCTCAGGTAGATCATGAAGGTGCTCCCCTGCCCCGGCGCGCTCCGCACGTCGATTGCGCCACCAAAGTCAGTCACGATTGCGTAAACGAGCGACAGGCCCAGACCAGTGCCCGTGCCGATCTCCTTGGTGGTGAAGAAGGGTTCAAAAATGCGCGCCACGGTTGCCTCGTCCATGCCAGATCCGTTGTCCTCGACGACAAGGCGCACGTATCGGCCCGATTCGAGCGTTCCGTGCGAGAGCGTTTGCTCGCCGGAAAACCCCGCAGGCTCCAGTGCCACGCGCAAGATGCCCCCTATGCGCATGGCTTGAATCGCATTACTGCACAGGTTCATCACGATCTGGTGCAGTTGGGTGGCGTCGCCGAATACAACGAGCGGTAAATCGGGAGCGTCCGATTCGAGGTGAATGTTGGCGGGCAGGGATCCTCGTATCAGTTCGAGCGTCTCCGCCACGACATAAGCGACGTCGATGGGTGCGCGCTTGCCACGCTGACTGCGGCTGTAAGCGAGGATCTGCTCGACCAGCTCACGGCCACGGGACGCGGCGGTGAGCACGTTCTGCGCATAGCGCCTGAGCGGTGACCCCTCGGGCGCTTCGTCAAGGACCATTTCACCGTAGGCGAACACACCCGCCAGAACATTGTTGAAATCGTGCGCGATGCCGCCGGCGAGCCGGCCGACTGCTTCCATCTTTTCGGCCTGGCGAAGCCGCTGCTCCAGGCGCTCGCGCTCCGCCTGAGCCAACTTCTGTTCGGTGACGTCCATCACGGCACCGACAAAGTCGAAGCACCCTGATGAATTCTGCACGGCGTGCCCTATGACGTGGACGTGCTTGACCGTACCGTCGTCCATCAGCAAACGATTCTCAACGTCAAAGTTTGTCATTTCGCGGGACGCACGAGCGATAGTTTCCTGCACGAACGCCCGGTCGTCGGGATGAACGCGTTGCAAGCCCAGCGCCACCGTAGGCGTTACCGCTCGATCGTATTGAAAGATCTTGTATGTTTCATCTGACCAATCGAGTTCTCCGCTTGCAAGGTTCCAGCCAAAGCTTCCGGTCGAACTGATGCTTTGCCCTTCAGCCAGGAATGCTTCGCTGTGTTGCAGATCGGAATAGAGGCGGGCATTTTCCAGCGAGATAGCGGCCTGCGAGGCCAGCACTTCCAACACCGCGATGCGGTCCGAGGTAAAGGCACACGGAGTCAGATTGTTCTCGAGATAGAGTGCGCCAACGAGTTTGGCTTGCTTGACCAGCGGCAGACAGAGCACGGACCGGGGGCGCCGCTGCTGCACGTATGGATCCGCTGAGAACAGAGTTGGCGTCGCAGCGTCGTCCAGGAGCACGCTCTCGCGCGTGTGGATGAGGTAGTTCAGCACAGACTCGGGAAGCTCGGAGACCGTCACGGCCGCCTGTCGCAGCGTGACCTCAACGCTACCCCGGCTGGTGGTCGCCTCCGCTTCGATCCGCGGCGCGTCGCCCTGGCAAAGGATGAGCAGACCCCGCTCGGCACCCGCGTGCTCGACCGCGATCCTGAGGAGCGTCTCGATCAGCTTGCCAAGCTCGATCTCGCCCGACACGGCCTGCGAGGCCTTGAGCACCGTCCCGACATCCAGCTGCTCGAAGGGCGCGCCGATGGTCGCAGTCGGCGCAAGTGCAGTCGATTCCAAGCGCAGCCGTGGGTAACGATGATCGAGTTGCCGCACCTTGCCGAGCGCGCCCCAGCGGAGATAGCAGTACCGCGCGTTGCGCAGATAGGCGTGGGCGATGGTCTCGAAGCCGCGCGCTGCATAGAATTGCGCGGCCACTTCGTGCGCGATGCCTTCATGCCCGACGAAGCCGTGCTTGCGAGCCGATCGAATGGCCTGCTCGCACAGGCGCATAGCGTCGAGGTCGCGTCCTTCGAGGCGGGCGATCTCGGCTGACACCAGGGCGTACTTGTCGCCGAAAGTCGGTGGATAGTTGTCGGCCCATTCACTGAGCAGTTCGCGGTGCTTTTTCAGGAGGTCACGCCACGTTTGCTGTTCGTCGGCGGAACCGTTCTCGAAGAGCGCGGCCACCGTTAGCGCGGTGAAGTAGGTATAGTCGAACCACATAATCTGGCCGACCAAGGCCCACATCAGCGGTTGCGCCCGCTGGGCGGCGGCGAGGGCGGCCACGTAGTCGCCCGCCAGAAACTGTGCCTGCAGTTTGAGAATCCAGTACCCACAGATCAGCGCGCTCATCCGTTCGTCGGTCAGTTGCGCCTCGAAGGCCGCCTCGTCAAACTGGGCATCGCTGAAGGTGGACAAGCTCGCGGTCCGGCCCTGGAGGCTCGCGATCAGTCGTTGCAGACTCACGACGATGTCCACAAGGTCTCGGAAGCGGGCTTTGCGCACATAATCGAGCGTCCGCTCCGACTCGCGCCACACCGCGTCGAGCGGGTCGTTGCGCAACAGAAGGTCGGCGACGACATGGCCCATGCTGTAGCAGGCACAGGTTAGATCTCCTGTTTCGAGCGCCGTGCGAGAGGCCGCCCGATGGAAATCGATCGCGGTCTCGATCGGCTGCGTCCAGACGGCAGTTCGTCCCATCGCAGCGTGGACCTTTGCCCGGTCGGCGAGGAAGCCATGCTTGTCGACCAGATCGCATGCGAGCCTCGCGAAACGGTAACCGTCGTGGTAACGGTTAAACGCTGGGCCGAGGAGTACCCCGAGAGAGCCACAAGCGTGGGCGAACGCGCCGCTCGCGCCGTGTTGCAGGCCGATGTTCACCATGCGGCACAAGAGCAAACATACCAAATGGGAGTCGATAAAATAAGCGGGTTGGAACAGCGCCGAGAGAAGACGCATGGCGGCCTGCAGTCCCGGATCGGTCATCAGCGGCAAGTCGATCAGGCTCTCGAACGGGCGCCCCGCCAGGTTGAGCCAGACCGTTTCGAATTCGGCCCGCACCTGGTCCTGGGTCGGGTGTGCCGGGAGGTCGATGCCGAACAGGCGCAAACACTCGAGGGTGCTGTTGACGGCCTGTGAGTTCTCGGATCTCACGACGTGAAAATGGAGCTTCAGATGGCAGGCGGCCGCCTGGTCGATTTTTGACGCCGCGCGCTGCAATAGCACCTCGATCAGTTGCTCGGCCTGGTCCAATTGGCCAGTCAGAAACGCGCACGCCGCGCGTTCGAGCCACAGGCTGAACATGACGTCGTACTGGCTGCCCCAGTCACTGTCGTCGAGCAGGGCCATGCCCGCCGCAAGATACACGCACGCCGACGCGTAGGCCGCGGACGCCTTGGCCTTTCGCCCTGCACGCAGATTGATCGTGGCCACCCGCGCCTTCTCGTCGCGCTCGATGAGCAAGGTGGCGCCCCGATTGAACTGGTTTGCGACATCGAACAGATGCCCGGCGAGCTGGTCCGCCGTCATGCTCGCCAGCAGCGCCCGGCCGATGCGCAGGTGGACTTCGGCCCGCTCCACTTCAGGAATCAGCGAATAGGCCGCCTGCTGGATCCGGTCGTGCAGAAATTTGTAGGCGTCATTCTCACGAATGACGAGACCAGCGAGGACGACTTCCCAGAGTGCCGCGTGCATCGCCTCCTCTGTGTCTCCGTGAACCAACGTCAGAGTGGCGATCCCGGCGACGTTGCCCAGGCAGGCCAGCTGTTTCAGGGCTTCCTGCGTGGTGGCAGAGAGCCGCTTCAGCTTCACGGCCATGAGATCCACCACGTTGTCGGTATAGTTCCTGGTGCGAATGCGATCGATTTTCCATACCCAGGCTGAGGCGACTGGGTCGTAGGTGAGCAGGTTCTCTTCTGCCAACGTCGTGAGGAACTGGATCGCGAAGAACGGATTGCCCCCCGTCTTCTTCTGCAGCAGTTGCGCCAGGGGCCTCCCGCGCTCCAACTCGCAATGCAGGGCGTCGGCAACGAGCCGGCCTACATCGTCGAGTCCGAGAGGCGCCAGCACGATTTCCTGGACCCGCGCGCCGGCAGTGCGGATCGCCTCGAGCGTGTGCATCAGCGGGTGCACGGGACCAACCTCGTTGTCCCGGTAGGCCCCGACCACCAGCAGATGCCGCACCTCCGGGTGCGTCACCAGGTGCTCGATCAGGTCGAGCGTCGCCGTGTCAAGCCACTGCAAGTCGTCGAGAAACAGCGCGAGCGGGTGCTCCTTGCTGGCGAAGACGCCGAGGAAGCGCCGGAAAGCCGTCTGGAAGCGATTCTTCGCCTCCTGTGGAGGCAGTTCCGGGACGCTCGGCTGCGTTCCGATCACAAACTCCAGCTGAGGAACGAGGTTCACGATGAGCTGACCGTTCGGGCCCAGTGCGTCGCCCAGGGCCTCGCGCCACCGGGCCAACTGCTCCTCGCTCTGACCCAGAAGCGGGCGCAGGAGGCTCTGGAAAGCCTGAGCCAGGGTGGTATACGGGGTGTCGCGCTGGTACTGGTCGAATTTGCCGGATGCGAAGAGCCCACGCGGGGGCACGAGCACCTTGTGCAGCTCGTTCACTACGGAGGACTTGCCGATCCCGGAGTAGCCGGACACGAGCACGAGCTCCGGCGTCCCGTGGCCCACGACTCGATCGAAGGCCGCGAGAAGGGTGTCGATCTCGCGTTGCCGCCCGTACAGCCGCTCCGGGATCATGAGCCGGTCCGATTCATCGTGCGCGCCCACCTCGAACGGGTCGATGCAGCCATGCGATGCCCATTCCGCCAGGCACCGATGGAGATCGGCTTCGACGCCCGCGGCCGTCTGGTACCGGTCCTCGGCGGTTTTCGCCAGCAACTTCATCACAATCGCCGATAGCGGCCCGGGAACCGTGGCGCGCTCGCCAGGCGGTGTCGGCTGCCGGGCGATGTGGCAATGGACCCACCCCATCGGATCGGCGGCGGTAAAGGGCAGCATCCCCGTCAGCATCTCGTAGAAGGTAACGCCGAGAGCGTACAGATCGCTTCGGGAGTCGATTGAGCGGTTCATCCGTCCGGTCTGTTCCGGCGCCATGTAGGCCAGCGTTCCGGCGATCAACTCGGGCGGCTCCGGGTTCTGACGCTCGCGTGGCAGGCGGGAAGCAATGCCGAAGCCGGTGAGCCAGACGCCGCCGCTTGCCCTGTCCGCCAGGATATTTCCCGGCTTGATGTCCTTATGAATGAGTCCTCTTTCATGTACCTGACGAAGCGCGCCCGCGAGCGCGAGCGCGATGCGCAGAAATTCCGTCATGTCCAACGGTCCGCCGAGCAGTCGATCGAGGGGTTCACCGCCAGGGTCCTCGAGCACCAACGTCAAGCGGTCGTTGTAGCGGGACAGTGCGACTGGCCGAGCAGCCCAGGCAGCATCAAGTTCGGCTTTGAGAGAATATTCGTGTTCGAGCCGCTTGATGCACGCGAGCGAGGCATCTATCGCGGTGACGAGCAGGACCGGCGCCAGGCCACTGCCAGAGCCCCGGCAGAGGGTGAAGTCCCCCTCCCGTAGCGGTAAGAACTCATAGCCCGAAAGCTCAATCATCAGGGCCTCTCGGCACCGCACACGCGTGCACTTCTCATACGGAACATGCGTGCACTTCTCATACGGATATAGTTCGGGCAGGCGACGGCAACGATGGACAGGACAGCCGATCCAATGAGACTGCCCGTCATGGACGGCGGTGCAATGAGGGTTAAATGGACAAAGCCCATTGTCGCGAGGTCAAGCCAGAGCCGTGCGCGGGCGAAGTTCGGCAATGGTAGATCGTTGACGCCGACGACGTATTGCGCGGCTGCGAGAACTTCGAGGTCTCGAATCCAGTCATTGCCGGTACTCTGCACTGCGGGTCACGCTACGGACCTTGCCGGATACGCGCCAGCCGCTCCACACGAAGACACAGCGACTCGCGCGGCGCCTTCATGCTGAAGCACAGTTTACTCTCCAGCCATCCTATTTTGGCTGCACCTTCGGTGACCCTCGCAAGCGTCCGCGCGACCCACCGTGAAACGCCTTCTGGCAGCGAACGGAATTGCTGTTGACAGGCGGTTCCGCACGCTATGGGGTGGGCGATCCGATCAGGTCGGCCACCGCGCGAAGCAGATCGCCGCGCTTGAACGGCTTCGCCAGGGCCCGTGCCGCACCAAGGGCAATTGCGGTATCCGCGTCCATCCCGTGTCCGGAGTTAAAAAGGCCCGATATCGCGATGACGGGAATCTTGGGATACCCTTGCTTCAGTTCGGCTATGACCACGGCGCCACTCGTTCCGGGCATATAGATGTCAGTAACCACCAGCGCGGGTGCCGCGAGTTTCACCGCTGCGAGTCCAGCAAGCCCGTCCGCAGCCTTGCGCACGCGGTAACCCGCTGCCCCCAGCCAATCCGCCAGGGCTTCGCGCATGATCGCGTCGTCTTCAATGATGAGGATCTCCGCGGTTGTGATAGTGTTCATTTTGTTGGTCGACACCGGCTTTGTGGCGCTGCGGGGCCCGGACCGTACAGTTCATACGATCCGTCAACGCCTCCACTCATCAGGCGCTGACTGCGGGTATTTTATGAGGGGCTGGTCAAAGAAGTCACACCTGTGACCGGCACGGGCCAACCTGGTTAGACTTGTGCCCATGATGAGCACTCGAGCGGTCGTGAAAATGCAAGCGCACGCGCCACAGACTGCGTCGGCGCATATCCTTGCCGTCGACGATGATCCCATAATCCGCCAGGCGATTACCGATTATCTCGGCCAGTACGAATTCCGCGTCACGGCCGTCGCCGACGGGGGCGCAATGCAGGCGGCGCTCGCTCACGAAGTGATCGATCTCGTCGTGCTGGACCTCAAGCTGGTAACCGAAGACGGGATGGCGCTCGCGCGCCGGCTGCGCGACGAATCGGCGATCCCGATCATCATGCTCACCGGTCGCTGCGAAGAAGCCGACCGGGTGATGGGGCTGGAATTGGGTGCCGACGACTATCTGACCAAGCCGTTCAGCCCGCGTGAGCTGCTCGCACGGATCCGTGCCGTGCTGCGCCGCCGCCGGCCCGAGATACAACAAGGCAGGCCGGAGGGCATTCGTGCCTACCGTTTCGACGGTTGGGAACTGAACCTCAACACCCGGCGCCTGAGGAACCGGGATGGCCAGACCGTGCAGCTCAGCAACGTCGAGTTCAGCCTCCTTGTTGTGTTACTTGGGGCGCCTAATCACATTCTTTCGCGCGACCAGCTTCTCGACATGTCTCGCCTGCACAGCGACGACGTTTACAACCGATCGGTCAACATGCAGATCCTGCGGCTGCGGCGAAAGCTCGAGACCGATCCGACGAAACCGCGGTACATCTGTACTGAACGCAACGCGGGGTACGTGTTTAGCGTACCGGTTGAAATAATTTACTGACGAGCGTCCCTAAGCGCCGTCCCGCTGAGTTCCTTGACTCTCCTCGTTGACTCCCAAGTGGCGGCGTTGTCACGTTGTTGAGCTGGTCGCGTAACATATCGTGATGAAAAAGACGAAATCGCTTTATCACGGTCATCGCTTTCCGGCAGTCGTCATCAGTTGCGGGGTTCGCTGGTACTTTCGGTTTCAGTTGAGTCTGCGCGACATCGAAGAGCTGCTGTTTGAACGTGGAGTGGTCGTGAGCTACGAGACAGTCCGCCGGTGGTGCGGGAAGTTTGGCGCAGGCTTCGCACGTCGTGTCAAGGCGGCTCGCCGGAGGCCGGGCACCACCTGGCATCTTGATGAAGTGTTCGTATCGTTGCGTGGTGAGTCCTACCCGCTATGGCGTGCGGTGAATGAGCATGTCGCCGAACTCGACATCCTGGTGCAGAAACGGCGGGACAAGGCGGCTGCTGAACGGTTCTTCAGGCGCGTGCTTCGTTCATGCCCGGTGCCGCGCAAGATTGTCACCAATCAGCTTCGCAGCTACCCGGCAGCCAAGGCCGACATCCCGAACTGGCGAACGTCAAACATATGTTCGTCAAGGCGGCAGCCCGCGTGAACAATCGGGTCGAAAATAGCCAACAACCTACGAGTGAACGTGAGCGGCGCATCCCCCATGGGGACTTCCTTCGGGGCGTGCGCGGTTTCCGTGAGCCCAAACGGACTCAGTCGTTCCTGTCCAGCTTCGGGCCGA